>DASXIH010000487.1:0-4743 GCA_036498125.1 Thermoanaerobaculia bacterium | reverse complement strand
CATCTCCGGCACGCCTTCGACCTTCTCGATCTTGCGCCAGTGCCCGCCGCCATCCTCGGTGATCTGAATGAGGCCGTCGTCCGTGCCGACGTAGAGGAGACCCTCCTGCATCGGCGACTCGACGAGCGAGACGATGTTTCCGTACCACGACGTCGACTGCCCCTTGCCGACCGCGTCGACTCCCCAGACGCGTCCCATGAGCGGCAGCGTGTTGCGGTTGATGTGGCGCGTCAGGTCAGGGCTGATCGGCTTCCACGAATTGCCGCGGTCGTCGCTGCGGAAGAGGTACTGCGCGGCGAAGTAGACGCGGTTGCTGTCGAACGGGCTGACGATGAGCGGCGAGTCCCAGTTCAGACGCAGCGGGTCTTCGTCGCCGGCCGTCTGCGGCTGGATGTCGAGCGCCTCGCCCGTCTTCTTGTCGAAGCGCACCAGCCCGCCGTTTTGCGACTCGGCGTAGATCGTGTTCGAGTCCTTCGGATCGGGGACGGAGCGGAACCCATCGCCCCCCTGCGTCACGTACCAGTCGGCGTTCGAGATCCCCTGCAGGTCGGCCGTGCGCGTCGGGCCGCCTAGGGACTCATTGTCCTGCGTGCCGCCGTAGACGGAGTAGAAGGGGAGGGCGTCGTCGGCGGCGATCCGGTAGAACTGCGTGATCGGGAGGTTGGACTTGAAGTTCCAGTTCGCGGCGCGGTCGAACGTCTCGTACAGGCCGCCGTCGCAGCCGATCAGGAGGTGATCGCTGTTCGCGGGGTCGATCCAGACGACGTGGTTGTCGGAGTGCTTCCACTTCTCGCCGAGGCGGTGCCAGTTCTTGCCGCCGTCATCGGAGACGCGAACGCGGACGTCGACGGCGTAGATCCGCTCGTCGTCGTTCGGGTCGACGAAGATCTCGCCGTAGTACATCCCCTGCGGGTTGTAGTCGTTGACCTTCTTCCACGACGAGCCGCCGTCCTTCGTCGCGAACATGCCGCCCGCCTTGCGCGTCGACTCGACGACGGCGTAGACGATCTTCGGGTTGTGCGGCGCGATCGCGAGGCCGATGCGGCCCATGTCTTCCTTCGGGAGCCCGCCGCTGAGCTTCTTCCAGTTCTTGCCGGCGTCGGTCGACTTGTAGATCGCCGACTCCGGGCCGCCGTCGATGAGGGTGAAGACGTGCCGGCGGCGCTGGTAGCTCGCCGCGTAGAGGATGTCGGGATTCGTCGGGTCCATCACGACGTCGGTGACGCCGGTGTTCTCACTGACGGTCAAGGACGGCGTCCACGTCTTGCCGCCGTCGGTCGTCTTGTAGAGCCCGCGGTCGCCGCCGGGCGACCAGAGAGGCCCCTGCGCCGCGACGTAGACGACGTTCGTGTCGCGCGGATCGACGACGACCTTGCCGATGTGCTCCGACTTGCCGAGGCCCGTGTTCGTCCAGCTCCGGCCGCCGTCGACCGACTTGTAGACGCCGTCGCCCATCGACACCGAACGCTGGCTGTTGTTCTCGCCCGTGCCGACCCAGACGACGAGCGAGTCCTTCGGATCGATCGTCACACACCCGATCGAGTGCGACCCTTCGTCGTCGAAGATCGGGTCGAACGTCACGCCGGCATTCGTCGTCTTCCAGACGCCGCCGCCCGCGGTGGCGATGTACCAGACGCGCTCGTCGCGCGGATCGACCGCGACGTCGAGGATACGTCCCGAGCTCACCGCCGGCCCGATGTTCCGAAGCTCGAGGCCGGCGAACGTCTTCTCGCCGTACTTGTCTTTGTCCGCCTTGTCCGCCTTGTCCGATTTCGGCGGCTCTGCAGCGGTGACAGCGACGGCGATTGCGATGGAAAGGAAGAGTGTCAGGGCGACGCGCTTGCTCATCGAGGCGTAATGCTAAGGGCAAACTTGGTGGCGTTTGTTACGAAAGGTTTGCAACCTGTCCCTGGCGAGAACGTTGCGTGCGGATGACGGGATGATCGCCCTCGTTACCGGCTCCAGCCGCGGAATCGGGCATGAGGTTGCCCGGCAACTCGTGAAGCGTGACCACGACGTGATCGTGACTGCGCGGAAGGCGGCGGATGCCGCGCGCGCGGCGAAGGCCATCGGCGCGCGCTACTCGCATGCGCTCGACACCGCGGATGCGAAATCGATCGACGCGCTCGGTGCCTACATCGAGTCGGAGATCGGAGCGCTCGACGTGCTGGTCAACAACGCGGCGATTTTGCTCGACGAAGGGAAGAGCATCGCGAGCGTCGATCCGGCGGCGTTCGAGGAGACATGGCGCGCGAACACGCTCGGACCGTTCCTGATGACGCAGCGTCTCGCGCCGCTACTGCGGAAGAGCGATCACGGGCGGGTGGTGAACGTCTCGTCCGGCGCGGGGCAGTTGTCGAGCATGTCGAGCTACGCGCCGTCGTACTCGACGTCGAAGGCGGCGCTGAACGCGATCACGATCCTCTTCGCGAACGCGCTGCGTCGCGACCACATCCTCGTCAACTGCGTCGATCCCGGCTGGGTACGAACCGACATGGGCGGCCGCTCCGCGCCGCGATCCGTCGAGGAGGGCGCGGACACCATCGTCTGGCTCGCGACGTTGCCCGATCGCGGACCGACCGGCGGGTTCTTCCACGATCGCAAACAGATCGCGTGGTGACCTGAGAGCTTCACAGCTCCTTCGTCATCTCGATCATCGTGTCGCGGAAACCGAGGCGGTGGAAGAGCGACTGGGCGGCTTTGTTCGGGGCGGCGGTGCCGAGGACGACGCGCGGGGCGCCGTGTTCGCGGAGCCACTCCATCGCGGCATTCATCAGCATCGTGGCGATGCCGGTGCGGCGGTCGGGCTCTTCGACGACGATGTCGTGAATGAATCCGGCGGGGCCGCGGAGCTCTTTCCACGACATCGGCTCCAGCGCGGCGAAGAGGTAACCGGCGACGTGGCCGTCCTTCTCCGCGACGAGGATCACGTCGTCGGGCGAGTCGATGCGGCTGCCGAGGAATGCGGCGTAACCGTACTCGATGCCGGGATGAGGGGCGAGGAAGCGGAGGCTGTCGAACGCGTAGTGCGTCTCCATCAGCAAGGCGCCGAGGCGGCCGAGCGGCTCGTGGTCGCGCGCCTCCGCTTTGCGGATGACGACCGCCATCAGGCTTCGGACCGGACGCGCTCGAGCACGACCTTGACGCGTTCGCGTTGCTCGCCCGCCGGCAGGACGTTCACCATCGCCTTGAGGTGGTCGACGATGCGCCGCTTCTCGTTCGCATCCGCATGCCGGTACTTCGTGGCGAGCACGTAGCCGACGATCTGTGCCTTCGACGACGACGGCGTCACGAGCTCCGCGATGTCGTGGAGCAGGCGCTCGACCGGCCGGCGCTCGAGGTCTTTCGTGAACGCCTGCAGTTCCGAGAACGTCGTGGCGTCGATCGCCTTCATCACGATGGACGAGGTGGGAAGGGGCGCTTTCGGATCGTTCGTCATGGGTATTCCAAATCGTACAACCTTCCGTAGATCCGGTACTGCCACGGATCTGTAAATCGCTGCTATTGCTCGTGTTGCCGCGTTGCGATGTAGACGACGGAGTCCCATGCGTTATGTATGCCGACGAACAGGAGCGCCAGGGCGACCGCGGCGACGACGTAGAGCGCGCCGGCGGCGAAGCGGAACGTGCAGGCGCCGGTGGCGAGGAGAATGCCGTAGGCGACGAAGGGGAAGCCGACGTGCCAGAGCCAGTCCTCGAACACCGGCTCGTAGTTCGACTGCCGCTTCGCCCGCCTCGCGGTGACGATCGAATAGACGATCCCGCCGGCTCCCAGTAGCGTCAGCAGCGAGCCGAGGGAGACCGGCGTCTGGCCGGGAACGCAGATCAGCGCCGCGATGGTGAGGACGACGCAGAAGTGCACGACAGTCGGCGTCCCGAACGCCTCGAGCGCCGCCGTCGCATCGCGAACCGAATCGGCTTCCGCGCTGAGCACCACCACGACGAATTGCAGTCCGGTCAGCGCGGCCGCGGAGGAGCCGACGATCACATAGAAGTTGTTCCAGTCGTGCAGCGGCATTTACGGTTCTGACGACATCGAGTTGATCGAGTCCCACACCTCGGTGCGTTCGGCGCTGTCGTGCGCGGCGTTCATTGCCTGATCGTAGTACTGGCGCGCTTTCACTCTGTCGCCCTTGGCGGCGTAGACGTCGCCCAGGCCGCTGTAGACGCGCCAGAGCTCGGGGCTTGCTGGATGCGCCGTGGCGTAGTTGTTCAGCCATGTCGTCGCTTCGTCGTACTTTTTCGCGCCGACGAGCGGCTGGTAGGCGAGTGCGATCGTTTCGGGCTCCGTCGCGAGGGCCTTGGCGCGATCGCGCAGCTCGGCCGCGCCCTTCGCGTCGCCCTTCTTCTCGAGAATCGCGGCCTTCGTCCGGAGCGTGCTCAAATTCACGCTGAGCGAGAGCGCGTGGTCTGCGTACTTCAGGGCCGTGTCAGGATCGCCACCCTCGCGCAGTTCCCAGCGCGCGGCCGCCGCCCATGCGGCGGCGTCCCAATGCTTTCCGCCGCGCAGCGAAGTCGCGATCCCCTGGCGTACGGTCGACGGAAGGTCGACTTCGATCTTCATCGGGACGCGGAGCCTCTCCCAGCGGATCGACGCAATCGCGGAGCTCTTCGTGACGTCGTCGAACGTGTAGGAGAGACGCTCCTGCGATTCGGCGGCCGGCTGCGGCGTCACGCTGACGCGCAGCACGTCCTCCGCGGGGTCGTAGTTGTAGCCGCCCCAGTCGCCGGTGAACTTGCTGAA
>DASXIH010000486.1:0-10904 GCA_036498125.1 Thermoanaerobaculia bacterium | reverse complement strand
GTGGCGGCGCCGGCGGCGTGCATTTCGGCGAGGCCCTGGGCGCCGTCGTCGCCCATGCCGGTCAGGATCACGCCGATGCCGTTGGCGCCGGCGGCCTGGGCGACGGAGCGGAAGAGGACGTCGACGCTGGGACGGTGACGGGAGACGAGCGCGCCGTCGGAGAGTTGGACGAAGTATCGCGAGCCGCTCCGGCGGACGATCAGGTGATGGCTGCCGGGGGCGATCAGGACGCGGCCCGGCTCGATGGTGTCGCCGTTCGCGGCTTCTTTCACCTCGACCTTCGCCAAGG
Source organism: Thermoanaerobaculia bacterium (assembly GCA_036498125.1). Taxonomy (GTDB): domain Bacteria; phylum Acidobacteriota; class Thermoanaerobaculia; order Gp7-AA8; family Gp7-AA8; genus DASXHZ01. Next base: position 10,615 of record DASXIH010000486.1, on the reverse strand, counting down.
TGTTCAGCCGCTTCGCGAATGCGGCCGTGAAGCCCTCGGGCATGTGCTGGACGACGACCGTCCCCGGCGCGTTTGGCGGGAGCGACTCGATGATCTCCCGCAGCGCCTCGGTGCCTCCGGTCGATGCGCCCATCGCGACGATGCGCTGGGTCGCAGGCGAGTGCGCCGGCGCGGCGGCGGGCAGGATGACGTCGGGCGCGTGGCGCACGACGAGCGGCATCGTCCGCCGCATCCGCGCCTGCGCGGCGGCGCGCAGCGTGTCGGTGATCATCACGGAGCCTTCCGCGATGAACTCGCGCACGCCCATCGGCGGCTTCGGGATGATGTCGACCGCGCCCTCTTCGAGCGCGCGCATCGCGGTCTCGCTGCCACGCGACGCGGCGCTGGAGCAGATGACGACCGGCAGCGGGTCGCGACTCATGATCTGGCGGAGGAACGAGAAGCCGTCCATCCGCGGCATCTGGAGGTCGAGGATGATGACGTCAGGACGCTGCTTTTGGATCTTCCGCTCGGCGATCAGCGGATCGGCGGCGGTGTCGACGGTGAACTTTCCCGTCAGCAGCATCGAGAACGCCTGGCGGACGAGCGCGGAGTCGTCGACTACGAGGACGTGCATCACCGCGCCTCCTTCACTGCATAGACGGTCGGCCCGGCGACGCGGACGCGGTCGAAACTGTTGAGGCTTTCGGAGTGCCCGAGGAAGAGGAGGCCGTGAGGCTCGAGCCGGTCGAGGAGGCGGTGGATGATCCGCCGCTTGGTCTCGGCGTCGAAGTAGATCAGCACGTTCCGGCAGAAGATGGCGTCGAATTTCCCGGAGACCGGATACGAGTCGTGGTGCAGATTGACGCGCCCGAAGTGGATGCGGGCGTGCAGCTCGTCGCGCGCGGCGAAGTAGCCTTCCTTCAGGCCGACGCCGCGGAGCAGGAACGGTTTGCGGTAGTGCGCCGGAATCTGCGCGAGCCGCTCGATCGGCCAGATGCCTGCCTTCGCGCGGTCGAGCGCTTTCGTCGAGAGGTCGGTCGCGACGACTTCGATCTTCCAGTCCGGGAGGTTTGCGCTGAGCGACATGGCGATCGAGTACGGCTCTTCGCCGGTGGAGCAGCCGGCGCTCCAGACGCGTACTTCCCGCCGCTTCTGCCCCGTCTCGGCGGCGTTGCGCCATGACGGGATCAGTTCGTTCTCCAGAAACGCGAACTGTTTCGGCTCGCGGAAGAAGTGCGTCTCGTTGGTGCAGACGGCGTCGAGCATCCGGACGAGCTCTTCCTGATCGGCGGTGACGACGTCGTAGTACGCGGCGAATGACGCCAGCGACAACGCGCGGAGCCGCGGCCCGATCCGCCCGACCAGAAGCGCACGCTTCTGGTCGGACAGGTTGATGCCCGCCTCGCGGTAGACGAGGCCTTGAAAGAGCTTGAACTCTTTGGTCGACAACGAGCACATCGCGAGCGAATCCATCGGCCTTAGAACGAGTGGAAGTCGCTCATCGACGAGCGGCCGTTGCCGCTTTTGGCGGCGATGACGTGTTGTACGGGCATGCGGGTGGGCGTCACGTGCGACGCCTGGGCGGGCGTGTGGCGCTCGTTTCCGATGCGGAAGAAGCTGACGAGGTTCTGCAGTCCCTCGGCCTGCGCCGCCATTTCCTCGGCGGTGGCCGCGAGCTCCTCGGCGGCGGAGGCGTTGCGCTGCGTCACCTGGTCGACCTGGGTGAGCGACTGGTTGATCTGCGCGACGCCGGCCGCCTGTTCGTTCGACGCGGCGGCGACATCCTGCACCAGCTCGGCGGTGCGGCGGATCGACGGCACGAGCTCGGTGAGGAGCACGCCCGACCGGTCGGCGACACGCACGCTGTCAGTGGCCAGCGCGCTGATCTCGCGCGACGACGACTGGCTGCGCTCGGCGAGCTTGCGCACTTCGGTGGCGACGACGGCGAAGCCGCGTCCATGCTCGCCGGCGCGCGCCGCTTCGATGGCGGCGTTCAGGGCGAGGAGGTTCGTCTGGTATGCGATCTCCTCGACGATGGAGATCTTCTGCGCGATCGATTTCATCGCGACGACGGTCTCGCGGACGGCGTTGCCGCTCTCCTCGGCGTCGCGCGATCCCTTGGTCGCAACCGCCTCGGTCTCCTTGCTGTTGTCGGCGTTCTGGGAGATCGACGCGTTCATCTGCTCGAGGCTCGCGGTCGTCTCCTGGACCGCGGCGGCCTGCTGGCTGTTGCCGCTGGAGACCGCCTGCGCGGTGGAGGACACCTGGCCGGCCGCGGTGGCGAGCGAGGAAGCGGCGGAGCGCACTTCGCCGATGATCTCGACGAGGCGGGAGATCATCTTCGAGAGCGCGATGCCGAGGGTGTCGCGGTCGGAGCGGGGGGCGACGGTGACGCCGAGGTTTCCTTCGGCGATGCTCGACGCAGCGCTCACCATCCGGCCGTTCGACTCGATCATCCGGTTCATCGAGGCGAGGAGTTGCGAGGTCTCGTCTTTCCCCGTCACTTCGATGCGCTGGTCGCTGTCTCCGTCGGCGAGCTTTTCGGCGATGCCGACGACTGCCGCGATCGGCGCCGTGATGCTGCGCGTGATCGTGGTGGCGATGACGAGGGCGACGAGGAGCGCCAGGCCGGTGACGATCAGCATGATGAGGCGCGCATTGGCGCCGGTCGCGAGGATGATCTTCTTCTTCTCTTGAACGCTCTGCGCGCCGTTGTCGTCGAGCGTCTGCACGCCGTCTTCGACGCGGTGGATCTCGTCCTTGATGGGAGTGATCTCTTTGTTCGCGTCAGACGCAGTCTTGATCTCGCCGGCGTTGATCCGTTTCGCGACGCCCAGGAAGCCGGTGGCGTAGCTCGCGATGTCCGCACGCGTGCTGCGGATGACGTCCTGCTCTTTCGTGTCGGAGGTCAGGCGTTCGATCGCGGACAGGTTGTCCTCGGCCTCGCGCCGCGCCTTTTCCCACTTCCCGAGGTACTCGGTTTCCTTGTCGTGGTCGCCGATGTTGAGAAAGTAGTCCTTCTCGAAACGGCGCATGTCGAGGGTGGCGATCTTGGCGTCGTTGGCGGCCGCCGAGATGGCGACGTCGACATTCATGGCGCGCATGGCGGTGTCGACGGAGGTGCCGAGGCCCCATTGGCCGGTGAAGGCGACGATGGCTACGAAGCCGAGGAGGATGCCGAAGCCGGCGAAGAGTCGTTTGCCGATGGTGATCTGCTGCAACATGGTTTTGTCTCTTTCTGTCGTGTCAGACTGCTACGGCGGCGACTTCGTCGGCCGCTTCGGTGATTTGTTGGATCTCGACCGGCGAGAGGACGCGGTCGATATCGAGGATGAGCACGAGCCGCCCGTCGAGCTTGCCCATGCCGGTGAGGAAGTCGACGCGGACGCCGGTGCCGAAGGGCGGCGGCGGCTCGATCTCTTCCGGGGAAACGTCGATGACCTGGGAAACGGAGTCGGCGAGGACGCCGGCGACCAGCAGCTGCCCGTCGAGCTGTGTCTCGACGATGACGATGCAGCTCGTCCGCGTCGCCACGGCGTGATCGGCGCCGAATTTCGCGCCGAGATCGACGACCGGGACGACGGAGCCGCGCAGGTTGATGACGCCGCGGATGTGGGCCGGAACTCCCGGCACGCGCGTGACGTCGGTGTATTCGATGATCTCGCGCACGCGGAGGATGCCGACGGCGTACTCCTCCCGGCCGATGAAGAAGGTCAGGTGTTGTTCTTTGCTCATGATTCTCCTCGGAAGGGATGCTCGAAGCTGAGATAGAGGAAGGCGCTTCGCTGGTGCTGGGTGCGGTCGTAGGGGAGCGCGATTCCCGGCACGACCTGCAGACCGTGCGGGAGGTTGTAGGACCAGCGAAGGCCGGGACTGACGACGACGTCCGTCTGATGATCGGTGTGCGTCCACACCGTCTCGACGAGGAAGTTGACTCGGTGCGATGCCAGCCAGACGACGCTCTGCCCGGCGGTGAGGGTGCGCGGATACGACGTGGCACCGGCGTTCCAGTGCGTGACGATGTGCGGCGTGACGACGACGCTCGCCGGCAGCATCACCTGCACCGCATCGCGGAGCAGGGTGACCCGCGGAGCGACCGCGACGCGCGACTCGCCGTTTCCGACGAGTTGCAGCCGGTAGTTCAGGGCGAAGTCGTTCGAGCGGATGCCGTCGTTGCGGACGAAGACCGGCGTGTAGCTGAACTGGTGCCGCAGCCCGCCGACGGGCCATTCCTCGGTGAAGGTGCCGGCCCATGTCCCGGCGTGCGTGCGGCTGAAGGTGAAGATGTGCTGCACGACGCCAGGCTCCTGGTTGTAGGCCTCTTCGACGAGGAAGCTGTTGTCCTGGATCGGCGCGTCGTCGTTGCCGGCTGCGAAGATCGGCAGGGCGGCGGCGGCGACGAGCAGCGTCAGGATGTAGCGCCTGACCTTCCGCCGCTTGCGCGGCCGGAAGAGGCTCGCGATGAAGTTGATGAGTTTGCGGATCATCGGTGTCCTCACGCCACCCGCGCCAGGGAGAGCGACGAGCGCTGCTGCTCGCCGGCGATGCGGAAGAAGTCGACGAGGGACTGGAGCGCCTCGGCCTGCGCCGCCATCTCCTCGGCGGTCGCTGCGAGCTCCTCGGCGGCCGAGGCGTTGCGCTGCGTCACGAGGTCGACCTGCGAGAGCGACTGGTTGATCTGCGTCACGCCGGCCGACTGTTCATTCGACGCGGCGGCGATCTCGTTCACCAGCTCCGCGGTCTTGCGGATGGAGGGGACGAGTTTCGACAGCAGCGTGCCGGAGCGGTCGGCGATGTTCACGCTCTGCGCGGCGAGGGAGCTGATCTCGCGCGAGGAGACCTGGCTCTTCTCGGCGAGCTTGCGGACCTCGTTGGCGACGACGGCGAAGCCGCGGCCGTGATCGCCGGCGCGCGCCGCCTCGATGGCGGCGTTCAGGGCGAGAAGGTTCGTCTGGTAGGCGATCTCCTCGATGACGTTGATCTTGCCGGCGATGGTGTTCATCGCCTCGACGGTGGCAAGTACGGCGTCGCCGCTCTCCTGCGCGTCGGCGGCGCCGCTCCCCGCCATCTCGCCTGTCGTCTTGCTGTTGCCGGCGTTCTGCGAGATCGAGGCGTTCATCTGCTCGAGGCTCGCGGTCGTTTGCTGGACCGCCGCGGCCTGCTGCGACGTGCCGGAGGAGACGGTCTGCGCCGTCTGCGAGACCTGGCTGGCCGCGGTGGAGAGCGAGTTCGCGGACGAGCGGACTTCGCCGATCACTTCGTTCAGCTTCGTGAGCATCGCGGCGAAGGCGAGGCCGAAGCTGTCGTTGTCGGAGCGTGGTTTCACGTCGGCCGTGAAGTCGCCCTGCGACATCCGCTCGGCGACGTGGACCATCGACTTGAGGTAGCCGTACATGACGTTCATGGAGCGGCTCAGTTCCCCGAGCTCGTCGGTGCGGCCGTCGAATTCGAGCTGGTCGCTGACGTCGCCGAAGGCAGCGCGCTTGGCCGACTGCGCCATGCGGACGATCGGCTTCGCGATGGAGCCGGCGATCAGCAGCGAGAGGATCGCTCCGGCGATGACGAGCAGTCCGTCGAGGAGATAGGTCATCATCCGGACGGTCGCGTAGCGCGACTGCGCCGAGGCGAGCGCCTGCGCGGCGCCCTTGTCGGTCGTCTCCTCCATCTGCTTGATGACGGCTTCCTGTTCGTGACGGACGGGGAGGTATTCGCTGACGTACTTTTTCTTCGCCTCGTCGATCTTGTTGTTGCTGACGAGATCGAGGACCTCGTCTTCGAGCCGGTTGACGGACTGGGAGTCCATCTGCTCGGCCTTTTGGATCAGCGAGAGGACGTCGGTGCCCGGCGCGAGGCGCTTGATCTCGGCGAGGTCGCGGGAGAACTCGTCGTCGGCGGCGCGCTTGCGTTCGAGCTCGCTCTTCGCGGTCGGGTCGATGAGGTAGCCGCGGATGCTGTCGCTCATCGTCATCATGTCGAAGCGGAGCTTCATGCCGTGCTGGCGGATGGTGTCGGCGACGGTGACGACGTTCTCGAGCTGGTGGATGGTGGTCGTCAGGAGCTGCAGGACGAGCGTGCAGACGAGCGTCCCGAGGGCGACGACGGTGAAGAAGCCGGCGAACAGCCGGCCGCGGATGTTGAGGTTCAAACTTGACTCCTTGCTTCGATGTTTCTGAGGATCGTCGGGGTGTCGAGGATGAGTGCGACGCGGCCGCTGCCGAGAATCGAGGAGCCGGCGATGCCGGGAACGTCCTCGAAGTAGTTGCCGAGGGGTTTGATGACGGCCTGGCTGCTGCCGTGAAGCTCGTCGACGACGAGTCCCGCCTTCGCGGAGCCGTGGCGGACGACGAGGACGTTTTCGCGGGACGTCGTTTTTGTCGGAAGGCCGAACAGGTTGCGGAGGCGGACGTACGGGATGATCTCGTCGCGCAGCAGGAGGACGCCCGACTCTTCTTCGCTACGCTCCGCGGGGGGGAGCTCGATGCACTCGATGACGTGGTCCATCGGGACGATGAAACTCTCCGTCGCGGCGGTGACGCGGAAGCCGTCGATGACGGCGAGCGTCAGCGGGATGCGGATGGTGAACGTGGTGCCTTTGCCGATGGACGTGTCGACGTCGATCGTGCCGCGGAGCGACTCGACGGCGCGGCGGACGACGTCCATGCCGACGCCGCGGCCGGAGAGGTCGGTCACGCTCTCGGCAGTGGAGAAGCCGGGCTCGAAGATCTTGTCGAGGCGATCGCCTTCGACGCGGATGCCGGCGCCGTCGTCGGAGATCCGGATGACGACCGATCCCGCTTCGTGGCGTGCGGCAAGCGTGATCGTGCCGGTTGCCGGTTTGCCGTTCGCGACGCGCTGCTCCGGCTCTTCGATGCCGTGGTCGATGGCGTTGCGGATCATGTGCGTCAGCGGATCGCGCAGCATCTCGACGGCGGTGGTGTCGACCTCGACGTCGTCGCCCGAGGTGATGAGCTGCGCGGCCTTGCCGTGAGTGGCCGCGGTGTCGCGGACGACGCGGGTGTAGGAGCGGAAGAGCGGCCCGACCGGGACCATGCGGGCGCCCATGATCAGTTCCTGCAGTTCCGTCTCGAGGGATGTCAGCTGTCCCTCCACCTCGGCGATTGCCTCGTAGTCGGCGCTCGCCATGAGTTGCTGGACGCGTCCGCGGGCGATCGCGATCTCGCCGGTGAGGTCGAGCATCCGATCGAGCTTCTCCGAGGCGACGCGGAGCGAACGGGCGGCCGTGCGCTGCGCGCCGCCCGATGACGGCGCCGCGATCAGGCGGCGGAAGGTGTCGATGCCGGAGAGGAGGAGCGTGACGACGGCAGGATCGGCCTGCATCGCGTTCTCGTGGATCCGCTCCAGCAGTTCCTCGTAGGCGTGCGCGAACGTCGTGACGCTGGTCAGGCCGACGCACGAGGCGTTGCCCTTGATCGTGTGCGCGCGCCGCAGCAACTCCTGCTTGACCTCCGCGTCGTCGGGCGCGACTTCGAGCGCGAGGAGACCGCTCTCCAGCGCCGCGATGTCTTCGATCGCTTCCTCGACGAAGGTGGTCATGAGTTCGTTCAGATCGATTTCAGACATACGGTTCCTTCATCGGTGCGATAGACGAGCTTCCGGCCGCGGTTGCCGCCCGTGTCGATCTCGACGATGTCGACGCCGAAGCGGGCGAGGAAGTCGAGCGCGAGCTCCGCGTTCTTCTGTCCCAGCGTCGCGATGGTCGTTCTCACGTCGTTGAACATGGAGGCGCCGCCGAAGACGCGCGCCTGGAGGAACGGCAGCCGCGCTCCGGCGTTGCGGACGCCGTTGATCAGCTCGTTCATCGCGACGTCGCCGAACCGGGCCGACGACGTCGTCCGGCTGCTCGCGATCGGCAGCATGAAGTGGTTGATGCCGCCGATGCGTTTCGTCGTGTCGAACAGACAGACGGCCACGCAAGAGCCGAGGATCGTCGTCACCTGCATCGGCTCGGTGGCGATCACCAGATGGCCCGGCTGCAGGAAACGGGAGGCGATGCGCGGTTGCTCGACAGGCATGGCGCTCACGACACCACCATCAGCCTCGACGTCGCGCGCGTGCAGTAGAGCGCCGTCGCCGCATGCGAGCCGAGGAGCTCGAAGAGCTCGAGGTCGATCGGCTCGAATCCTTCCTTCTGGGGAAGGAGGCGGAAGATGCCGATGACGCCGATGACGGTGTCGTCGAGCTTGAGCGGGATGCAGGCGGTGAGCGCTTGCTGCGCGCCGCCGCCGATGATGTCCGCCTCGCCGGCGACGTAGCGCTGCCCGGTCTCGGCGACGAGTCCGATCAGCCCTCCGTCGCCGTCGAGCGCCACGCGCTCCCACTCCTGCGTGTCGATCCCGAAGGAATCGAGCAGCGTCAGCTTGTCGCCGGTGATTTCCCAGATCCCCAGCTCCTCGGAGCCGATGAGGTTGATGATCACTTCTTTGATCGCGGCGAGCACGCGGTCGCGATCGAGGGTTCCGTGCAGCTGGTAGGTCGCGACGTAGAGGTTGGCGAGGTTGGTGTTCTGCTGTTCGACGTCGACGTAGCGCGACGAGAAGTCGGCGAGCGTCTGGTTCAGCCGGCCGATCTCTTCGAGCAGCAGCTGGACGTACTCGCGCGTATCGCTGGCGACTTTGTCGACGAAAGGACGGCCTTCATGGAGTTTCATCGGCGTCTCTCCCTCAGCTCGCGGCCGCCAGGCCGAGGATGTTGTTCAGCTTCGTGAGCAGCTCGAGACCGTTGATCGGCTTCGTGACGTAGTCGGTGCAGCCGTTCCGGAACGCGGTCTCGATGTTGTGTTCCTCGCCGCGGGTGGTGACCATGACAATGGGGATGTGCGAGGTCGCCTCGTCGTTGCGGATGGCGGCGCAGGCGGAGAGGCCGTCGAGGTTCGGCATCATGACGTCGAGGAGGATGACGTCGGGATGTTCGCTCTTCGCCTTGGCGACGCCTTCGACGCCGTCGCGTGCCGTGACGATCTCGTACGGTCCCTTGGAGAGGATCATCTTCTCCATCAGGATCACGGTGCTCGAGTCGTCGACCAGCAGTATTTTCTTCTTCATGTCTAGATCCCTTTCTGTGATTCGAGGTATGCGGTTTTGGCGAGCTCGCTCGCCGGCATGGAGGGGGCGAAGAGGAAGCCCTGGACGATGTTGACGCCGAGGGCCATGACGACTTCGAGGTCGTCTTCGTGCTCGATGCCTTCGACGATCGGCCGCGCGCCGATGGCGTCGGAGAGCGAGACGATGGAGGCGATGACGGCGGCGCGTACGGAGTCGCGCGAGCAGCCGTCGGCGATGTAGCGGTCGATCTTGAGGTGATCGGGACGGCAGTCGACGATCATCCGGAAGTTGGAAGCGCCGACGCCGAGGTCGTCGACGGCGATGCGGACGCCTGCGTCGCGGAGCACGGCCAGCGTCGCCTGGAAGCTGTCCATCGTCCACGGCGCGCGGTGCTCGACGATCTCGAGCATCAGGCGCTCCGGCGCAATGTCGTAGGACTCGGCGGCGTCGAGGAAGTGCTCGGCGAAGTGCGGCACGTTGCCGAGGGTCGAGCCGTGGACGTTGATCGAGATCCGCGGTTTGCCGGGCAGCGTAGCCGCCGACGCGAGCGCCTCGGCGATGCAGATGGAGTCGACCTGCGACTCTTCGCCTTTGCGCCGCGCGTATTCGAAGAGGACGTCCGGCCGCTCGACGCTCGATCCGCGGGGACCGCGGGCCAGCGCTTCGAGCGCGTAGAGCCGAGGACGTCCGGTGCGGACGCAGAGGATCGGCTGGAATTCGACGCGGATCGCGCCGGGGCGTTTGAGGGTGTCAATCAGTGTCATACCAGTTGTTCCAGGAGTTCAGCGACGGTCTTGGCGATGGCGGGAAGGGGGTGCGGTTTCTTCAGAAGGGCGTGCACGCCACGCCGGCGCGCTTCGCTTTCGATCTCCGGCGTGGCGTGGGCAGTGAGGAGGATGAGGCGGGCAATGGGGCAGTGGAGGCGTACGTAGCGGATGATTTCGAGGCCTTCCGTCGATCCTTTGCCGTTCAGTGATAGATCGATGATCACTGCGTCGTAGTTGCCGCACGATGCGAGCGCTTCTGCTTCTTCGAGCTCGCGTGCGCACTGGACGTGGAAGCCGGCGCGGCGGAAGTATTTGTCGAGGGCGAAGAGGATTCCCTCTTCGTTGTCGATGATGAGCAGCCTTTTGTTCACGGGCTGCTCCTAGAGCAACCGGACTGCCACGGGTGCCAAAGTCTTAACGCGTTGTGACGGCGTGACTTAGGGGGTTGTGAACGGCCTGTGAACGACGCGGCGTTTTAGAAGTAGCACGTCAATTTCTAATTTTAGAAATGTCGATGCCGTGCTTGCGCGCCTTGTAGTAGACGGCGCTGCGGGAGACGCCGAGGCGGTCGGCGACGCGGTCGATGTTGCCGTGCTCCTCGCGCAGGACCTGCTCGATGTAGTCGCGTTCGACGTCTTCGAGCGTCCCGCCCCGAGGAGTCGCTGCTGATTGCACCGGCGACGACATTTCGGCCGGCATGACGAGTTGTTCGGCGTCGAGGACGTCGCCGTGGCTGCGGAGGAGCGCGCGTTCGAGGACGTTGCGCAGCTCGCGGATGTTGCCGGGCCAGTCGTAGCGGCAAAG
>DASXIH010000485.1:0-3918 GCA_036498125.1 Thermoanaerobaculia bacterium | reverse complement strand
ACACGCCGTGGATGACGCGCGTGGCGCGGGGGCTCGCGGAGCATGCGATTCGCGTCGTGCGATTCGAGTTCCCATACATGGCGGCGCGGCGGAAGGGGGGGAAACGCGGCGCGCCGGATCGCGAGCCGCTGCTGCTCGACGCGTGGCGCGAGGCGGTGGCGGCGCAGGGCGACCCGAAAAAGATCGCGATCGGCGGGAAGTCGATGGGCGGGCGGATGGCGAGCATGGTCGCGGACGAGCTGAACGTCGCGGCGCTGGTCTGTTTCGGCTATCCGTTCCATCCGCCGGGCCAGCCTGCGAAGACCCGGACGGCGCATCTGAAGTCGCTGAAGACGCGGGCGCTGATCCTCCAGGGAGAGCGCGATCCGTTCGGAACTCGTGATGACGTAAAGGGTTACGAGCTTTCCAAGCGGATTCACCTCGAGTGGATCCCCGATGGCGACCACTCGTTCAAACCGCGCGCGAGCTCCGGTGTGACCGAAGCCGAAAACATCGCGGCGGCCGTTGCGTCAGCCGCAAAATTCTTGGTATGACGGACTGCCGTCCTTGCCGTAACCGTGAGTTTGCTGCTATAAGCAGTTACGTATATGCGTCGCAAGGCCCTTGTCGTTGAAGATGATGCGGCAACGCGTCACGCCCTGGTCGATCTGATCGCCTCGAGCGGGATCGACGTCGACTGGGCTGCCGACGGCGAGACCGCGGTCGGATATCTCTCCCGGCAGTCCTATGACGTGGTCATCCTCGATCTGGTGCTGCCGAAGATCAGCGGGATGGACATCATGGAGCACCTCGCGTGCACCCAGCCGCAGACGCTGGCGAACACGATCGTGGTGACTGGCGTCGACGTCTCCGAGATTCGCCGTCTCTTCCCCGACGTCCGCGACGCCCTCGCAAAGCCGGTGATCCCGAGCCGGCTGCTCCGCGCCGTCCGGATCTGCATCGGCGCGGCCGACGATCGGGACCAGGCGCGCGGCTACGCGTAACGCCGATACACTGACGGGATGCTCATCGCGCTCACGCGGGCGGTGCCTCCGAGCATCGTCCACTGCGAGTTGTCCCATCTCGAACGCGTCCCGATCGACGTCGATCGGGCGATCGCGCAGCATGACGGGTACGAGCGCGCGCTCGAACGGCGCGGGTGTCGCGTGCAGCGCATCGCGCCGGAGCCGGACATGCCGGACTCCGTGTTCGTCGAAGACACGGCGGTCGTGCTCGACGACGTCGCGATCATCACGCGCCCCGGCGCGGAGTCGCGTCGCGGCGAGACCCGCTCGATGGCCGAGGCGCTGAAGGCGTACCGTGAGCTGGCGTACATAGAGGAGCCCGGCACACTCGACGGCGGCGACGTTCTGAAAATCGGCGACACGCTGTACGTCGGGCTTTCGGCGCGCACGAACGAAGAGGGCATCCGGCAACTGCGGCGCTTCATCCGCGTCGTGACGGTGCCGGTGACGAAGTGCCTGCACCTGAAGAGCGCGGTGACCGCGGTCGCCGATCGGACGCTGCTGATCAACAGCAAGTGGATCGAACGGGAGCACTTCCCTGGGTTCGACTTCATCGAGGCGGAGCAGCCGAACGCGATGCGGATCGGCGACGCGGTCCTCTACGCCGATACGGTTCCGATGGACGAGTTGGCGAAGGCGGAGGGCGGCGTCACCTGCTGCAGCGTGATCTTTCATGGCTGACATCGCGATCAATCCTCGCGAGACCGCCTTCGCCCGCCTCGATCTGGCGAAGCTGTTCGGGAACGAGAATCCGGTCGTCCTCGAGATCGGATCGGGGAAGGGGCGCTTCCTGATCTCCTCGGCGATCGAGCAGCCGGACGTCAACTTCATCGGGATCGAGAAGTCGCTGCACTACCACCGCGTCATCAAGGAGCGGGTGGAGAAGCGGCACCTCACGAACGTCCGGCTGATCAACCACGACGCGTTTCTCGTCCTGCGCGAGATGCTGCCCGATGCGTCGCTCCGCGAGATCCACATCTACTTCCCTGACCCCTGGCCGCGGAAGCGCGAACAGAAGCGCCGGATCATCCGCCCCGAGGTGCTGGAACAGTTCCGCCGCGTGCTCGTGGAAGGGGGCAGCGGCATCTACGTGACCGACCATCGCGAGTACTTCGAAGCCGCCGCCCCGCTGATCGAATCTGCCTTCCGCGCCGAACGCCGCCTTCCACAGCCTGAAGATTTGCCGCGGACGAACTACGAGGCGAAGTACCGGAAAGAGGGGCGGGCGATTTACGAGATCCGGTGGTTTGTGTAGGGTGCGGCTCTTAGCCGCACCATGGGCCGGCTAAGAGCCGGCCCCTACACGGTAAAATGTCTGGAATGAGGATCCTCGGGATCGACCCCGGCTCCGTGACGACCGGCTTCGGCGTGGTCGACTATGACCGAGGGCGCCTCGCGCTGGTCGCGCAGGGGTCGATCGGGACGCGGCGTGGAGCGGAGCTGCCGCAACGCTTGCGAAAGATCCACGACGAGCTGGCGCGCGTCATCGAGCAGCACGTGCCGGAGGCGATCGCCGTCGAGACGCCGTTCGCGGGCCAGAACGTGAAGAGCCTGATCCAGCTCGCGCACGCGCGCGGTGTCGTCCTGCTCGTCGCGGAACGCGCGGGAGTCGAGCTGTTCGAGTACTCGCCGCGATCGGTGAAAAGCGCCATCGTCGGATTCGGCGGCGCGGAAAAGGAACAGGTCGCGGTGATGGTGCGGCGGCTGCTGCCCGGGTGCCTGAATCTGGTGATGTCCGCCGACGCGTCCGACGCGCTTGCGATCGCCATCTGTCACGCTCACTCAACCGGCACGACTCGGTTGCAGATCCGTCGCTGAAGTTCGATTACCCTTACCGCCGTCACATGAGCGCGTCGCTGCCGGACGAGCAGACCATCGAGTCGGAAGCCCGCGCTGCGCGCGCTGCCCTCGGTCCGGTCGCTCGGACCTTCACCGCCCTCCGCTATCGCGACTTCCGCCTCCTCTGGATCGGCGCCTTCACCTCGACCTGCGGCACGTTCATGCAGGCGCTCGCGCAGGGCTGGCTGGTCTACACGATGACCGGCTCCGCGTTCCTCCTCGGCGTCGACGGATTTCTCGCCACCGGCCCGATGCTGCTCTTCTCGCTCTTCGGCGGCGTGATCGCGGACCGCATCCCGCGCCGGAAGGTGATGCTCATCTCGCAGTGGGCGCAGATGATCTTCGCGTTCGTGCTGGCTCTCCTGATCTTCACGAAGTCGGTGAAGATCTGGCACATCCTCCTGATGTCGTTCCTCACCGGGAGCGCGCAGTCGTTCAGCGGGCCGGCGTACGCGTCGCTGCTGCCGCTGCTCGTGCGGCGCGAGGACGTGCCGAACGCAGTGGCGATGAACTCGATGCAGTTCAACCTCGCGCGCGTCATCGGTCCCGCCATCGGCGGAGTGGTCTTCGCGCTGATGGGCGCGGCGTCGTGCTTCTTCATCAACGGACTCTCCTTCCTCGCCGTGATCCTCGCGTACCTCGTGATCAAGATCCCCGAGGTGCAGCCGGCGGCGAAGAGGGGCGTGCTGGACGAGATGAAGGACGGTTTCTCGTTCGTCATCCATCACAGGACGCTGCTCACGCTGACCTTCCTCTCGTTCGCGTGGACATTTTTCGGGATGCCGCTCTTCACGATGCTGCCGGTCGTGGCAAAGCAGTTCCTGCTCGACGCGCGCGGCCTCTCGGTTCTGCAGTCGGTGTACGGCGTCGGATCCGTGATCGGCGCCATATTCGTCGCCGCGACCGGGTACGCGAAACGGAAGGGAAAGATCGCGCTGCTGATGCAGCTGGCCTTCGCAACCCTGCTGATCGCATTCGGACTGTCGCGAAATCTTGCGGCCAGCATGGTGTTCGGTTTCTTCGCCGGAGCCTGCGTCGTCGGCGTGGTCTCGCTTTACAGCTCCCTCGTGCAGCT
>DASXIH010000484.1:0-6209 GCA_036498125.1 Thermoanaerobaculia bacterium | reverse complement strand
ACTCAGGGTCGCTGTCTTCCGGGACCATGCTCAGGATCGGGCTCTGGGGCACCAAGCTTTCGTCGGCCTCGATCTCGATCGCGCCTTCAAACCTTACCCGTTTCTTTCCTCAGTCGCCGCGTCCACGCGGTGCCCCAGCTCAGGATGACAGAGAGCCGCGCGTTTCTTTCGGTTGGCGGGCGCTGGATCCACATGACGTAGCGTGTTGCAAGTCCGGGAACCGAGAATGTGAGGTCCGAAAATCGGTAACCTGCTTCGAAGATGCAACTTACCCGGCCGTGCGTACCAAGGCGGAGTTATAGATCGACGCTTTCCAGTAGAAAAGTGTGATCGAGATCACGTAAAGTACCGTTTACGCGACTTAACTTGTCCAAAATCCAAGTCCGGTGGCTGCCCAGGCGACCCGTCTGGGCTCTCGTTTAATAACTAGGAGGGAGTCTTTCCATGCGTCTCAGAAATTTCGCGGTAGCAGTAGCTTTGTCTGCTTTGGCTACATCTGCGGCTTACGCGCAGGCAAGCCGTACGTGGGTCTCCGGTGTCGGCGACGACGCCAACCCGTGCAGTCGTACCGCCCCTTGCAAGACGTTCGCAGGAGCGATCTCGAAGACCGCTCCGGGCGGCGAGATCGACACGCTGGATCCGGGTGGATTCGGTGCGGTCACGATCACGAAGTCGCTCACGATCGACGGCGTGGGCGGCGGTGAGAGCTCGGTACTCGTTTCCGGCACGAACGGAATCAACATTCAGGCCGCGACCACCGACATCGTCACCCTGCGCAACATCCAGGTCAACGGCATCGGCACGGGAATCAACGGTGTCCACGTCGGTCAGGCCGGCCGTGTGAATCTCGACAATGTCGCGATCTTCGGCTTCACCACGCGCGCTCTCGACATCTCGCCGGGTACGACCAGCACCCTCGTCGAGGTCCGGAACTGCAACTTCTGGAACAACGGCGGCGGCGGCGTCGGCGTGTTCCCCTCGGGCGGTGCTCCGGTGATCAAGGTCGTCATCGACCATTCGGCCATCACGCAGAGCGGCGTCACGGTTGGCGCGGCCTTCGGCGTGGCGGCATCATCGGGCGTCGGTACGGTTCGCATCATCGCGACGGACTCGAACATCTCCGAGAACTCCGCCGCGAACGTGAGCGCTGACGGCGGCGCGGTGTCGATCTTCCTCGACAACTGCACCATGTCGGGCGGCCAGCAGGAAGGCGTGAAGGCGACGAACAGCGGCACGGTCTTCATCGCGCGCTCCTCGATCGTCGGCAACGGCGGCAACGCTGTCACGAACTCGACGGGCACCGTGTCGACGTACGGCGACAACTACATGGCGAACAACGGCGCGAACACCACCGGTACGGCCGCCTCGCCTGCCAAGCAGTAAGCACCATCCACCACGGTTTTTCTCTCGGGCCCGCGCTTCGGCGCGGGCCTTTTTGTTTCCTCAGGTAGGGGAACTCCTCCCGCCATCACTCCTTGGGTATGTACGAGCCCATTCGCACACATCAGGAGTTCCTCGTCTCCTTGATCGGCCACGTCGGCGGCGTCGCCGGGACGGTGCACGAACAGCGCGGTGAAGACCTCTACCTGACCGCCGCGCACAACATCCCTCCGCCGGTCATCGCGATCGTCACGCACGTCGCGCACGGCAAGGGGATGGCGGGAGTGGCGCAGGTGCGCAAGCAGCCGGTGCAGACGTGCAACCTGCAGACGGACGACAGCGGCACGATCAAGCCGGGAGCGAAGGCGGTCGGCGCGCAGGCGGCGATCGCGGTGCCGGTGCTGGACGAGGGGGGCGAAGTGCGCGCCGTCGTCGGCGTCGCGTGGAGCGACGAGCGGGAGCTCGGCCCGGAATTCGAGCAGTCGATGATGAAGCTGGCGGCCGGGCTGCCGAGGAGCGAGCGATGAGCGTCTTGTCGTTTCCCAGGATCTTCTTCCAGGGCTTCATGGAGTGGGACCCCTGCACGTTCAACAACAACGACTGGAGCGAGTTCCAAACCTACGACCCGGTGAATGCGGCCTTGAACTGGTCGTTCCTCAAGTCCGAGGGGATCACGCCACAGAACTTCCAGACGACGTTCCGGCCGTGGGCGATCAAGCTCCAGCAGGACGCGTCGGACAATCCTCCGGGCGACCGCGTTCCGTGCGAGTGGAACATGTTCGGGACGCACGGAGTGTCGTTCGTGAAGTACGAAGGCATCAAGACGACGGTCACCGGAGGGCAGCTCGCCTACAACCAGCCGGTCGTGAACGATCCGCTCATCGGAGCGGACGTGCAGATCAGCGGTGACGGCGGGAACGGTGCCGGCCGGCTGGTCGACACCAACCCGGTGTCTCCCTGGTCGAGCCAGATCTACTGGGGGAAGCTCGCTTTCGGCGACGCGATGACCGGAATCAGCGGCCCCCGCGCCTTCCGGATGCATTCACGCTGGCTCAACATGAACCGGATCTACACCAGCGATCAGTCGCTGACGCAGCCCGCTGCCGCGATCTCCGCCTGTTTCCAGACGGCGATTCCGTACGCCGAGGTGAACTGGCCGAGCAACAGCAGTTCGCAGCTCATCACGGCGCTCCAGCAGGCGGCATCGCAGGAGCCGGCGATCGGAATCATGGTGCGGTTCACGGCGTACGTGAACGTCTACTTCCGGAACGGCCTCTTCAACGGCATCAAGCAACGGCCGCGGACGTACAAAGATCTCGCGAACGACCTCGCCGCGGCGTGGGCGGCCTGGAACAACAACGGCGACACCTCGCAGTTCTTTTCTAACCCTTGCTACAGCCACGTCGTCGGCACCCTCGGCGTGTGGAACGCCACCGAAGTCGCCTCCGCTCCGGTGGGGCGTTACCTCGCGGCATTGACCCTCGTCACGCCGCCGGGATCCGGCGGCAGCGCTGATGTAGGACGGGCTTCAGCCCGTCCGGCGCGGGCTGAAGCCCGCGCTACGTTGCTGACGAAGCAGGTCAGCGCGGTCGCCGCGCCTGCCGCAGCACCACTCGCGGTGCCACTCGGACCGCTCGTGGCGAACGTTGATTACTCCACCGAGGTGATCTCGCTCGATCTGAACAGCACGATGCCCGAGAACGGCACTCCGGGCGAAGAGCCGTCCGACCTGACGAAGACGGACTTCGGCCCGCTCACGCTCGGCGTCGTCAACGGCAACGGATTCAACCCGGTCTACGCCATCTCCTACGACCAGTACGGACAGCTGCCATATGAGTTGACCGCCGGCATCATCGACATCCCCTTCCAGGAGACCATCAGCGGCTCGAATACCGCGGCGCTACTGCAGAGCGGCACGCTCGCGATCCAGGTGAATGGAACGACCGCGCTGCTCGAGGCGCAGTACAGCGCGCAGACGGACAGCCGCGGCCTCTACGTCGACGAGAAGAAGCACACCGGCTTCGTCGTCGCGGCGTACAACTTCGGCACCATCAGCCCGAACACGACGGTGTTGGTCGCGCAGTACGACACGAACCTCGCCCTGATTCCGACGAACGGATCGCCCATCATCTCGTTCTCGAACGGCGATCTGCAGCCGATCACGAGCGGCGGCGTCACGACCAACGTGACGATCGTGACGACCGACGAGACGGGCGTCGCGAACGTCGAGATCGACTGGGTGGCGCCCGGCTTCGCGGAGCTCGCGTTCTACCCCTACTCCGGAACCATCCCGCCGATCCCGACGTCGCTCGGCGGCCCAACGGGGAACGGCTCGTTCACCTACGCGTACTACACGACGGTGCGCGCGCTGCCGGCCGACAATCGAGTGCCGCAGCACTTCGTCGACGTCTGGAACAAGGCCAAAGGCAATCAGACGGAGGCGTGGAACTTCGTCTACCTGCACATCCTCTATGTCTACGACATGCTGTTCAGCGTGATGCTGGAGTACGTCGACCTCGGGAGCCAGAGCGCCTTCGCCTCGAGCATTTCCAGCATCTGGAACGCGATCTCGGCGACGTCCGCCGTCGAGAGCACCTACGCGATGCCGATCACGCGCGATCTCTCCGCCGGCAAACGCCTCACGCTCCAGCTCTACATCTATCTCATCGCGCACAACTTCAATGTCCCGAACTTCAACGTGAACTCGATCCCGCCCGGCTGGGCGCCTCCGAAGTCCTAGCCGGCAGCTTTGCCAGCACCTTCCTGCACCACGCCTGCAGGAGGGTGCGGCGGCTGGCCGACATGTCCCTCGTGCGCGGCATGTAGTGGATCGACATCCAGAGCGACGGGTCGGTGCGCGCGATGACGCCTTTCGCGCGCGCCCCCACCTGCGCTTCCGAGCTGAGGTCGAAGACCGCGTTCATGGCGGGGTAGAGGAGGTAGTACGTCCGCAGCACTTTCGCGAAGACGACGTCGAACGTGAGGCTGTCGTTTCCGACCGGCTCCGGGCTGCTCGGATCGACGTAGTACTGCGAGAAGTCCTCGTTGTTCGGGAGCACCCGCAGGCAGATCTGCGGCGCGTTCGTCAGCGTCGTGAACGGCGGATTGAGAAAGCCCGCATAGCTCGACGGCGGTGGCGGCTGATTGCCGACCGTGAAGGTGAACGTGAAGTTGCCCGGCAGCGAGACGTCGACGGTGAGAGGCGCGCCCGGCCCGAAGGCGTTCGTCACCTCCACCACGGCGCCGGGCGTCTGCAGCGGAACGGTGCTGTAGCTCCAGACTGTGATCGGCGGACAGGTGCTCGCCGGCAGGAGGTTGCCGTACTGGTACACGCTCACGGTCGCAGCCTCGTACGTTCCCTGATTCATGAACGAGTCGTGGGCGCCGTTCTGCTCGGCGTAGATCGCCTGCTGGTTCGAGACGACGAAGTAGTCGGTCTCGTGCAGCACCTTGCCGTACTTGTCGCTCGTGAGCCGGAAAACGGCGGCCGGGTCGCCGAGGGCCGTCTGCGCTTTGGCGTTGTTCGTGATGTCGAAGTCGAAGAGCCACCCGCGCTCGTTGCCGCCGTTGGTGTCGGTGTAGTTCACGGCGCCGATCTGCGCCGAGGTTCCCGCTCCGTCGACCCAGAGTGCGACCGGACCGAAATCGTACTTGTCGTTGGACGGCGGCTGGTAGTTGTCGGGGAACGTGCCGACGAATTCGACGGAGATCTGGTTGCCGTTCCGGTAGAGCACCGCGGGGGCGAGCGCGATCGTCCCACCGCCGTTGTTGGTCGTCAGCGGAGCGGTGGAGATCGTCGGCGGCGGCGCGACGAGGAGGCGTCCGACGGGACCGGTGGTGATCGCCTCGCTGACATACAGCGGCGCGATCGTGGCGACGAACTGCAGCGTCGCGGCGTTCTGCTGCTTGTTCTTGTAGAGGTTCTCGAGCCCTTCGTTGTCGGTAATCGGCTGGATGATGTTGTAGAGGTAGTAGCGGAAGATCGCGCCGATGATCGCTGGATCCTCGAAGCCGGGGATGTTGAAGTTCCCGCCGCACTGCGACTTGAGAATCGTGTGGTACATGTAGCCGCCCGCGCCGGCGTCCGCGACGTTGTTCACGTTGCGGTAGAAGTTGATCCATTGACACGCGCCTTTCGACGCTGGTCCCTGCACCGCGATCGCCGTACCGTTCATCAGCGTCAACTGCTCGATGAAGAACTGCGTCGCGGGAGGCGACCCCTCGGAGTTCACGTCGGTGATGCCGCCGTAGTACGTCAGCGGCGAGCCGATCAGCGCCGTGACCGGAAACTTCGGATCGGGAGCCGTGTAGAGCTGGCCGGGCGCCGTCTGCACGCCGATCACCGAGGCCATCCCGCTGTCGACGTTCGAGCTCATGTCGCCGTAGTAGTTCCACTCCGCGGGGATGATCTGCTGCGGTTGCCCGCCGACCGGCGGGTTGAACGGCTGCGCCGTCTGCACCCACGCGATGAATTCGGCGTCGGACATGCCGTACGTCCGCGGCTGCACGAGCTTCGAGTCGATCAGCGCCAGCGTCTGCCCGGCGTTCGGCCCGGAAGGGAAGGTGACGGAACCCGCGTAGTCGTCGTTGTTCGCCGTTCCCGGGTTGAGCGTGACCGTGCCGGCGATGTTGATCCGAGGAAAGTCGAACAGGCTCATGGTGTCCTCCGCGACGGCCGAATTGTTTCGGGATGTGCGGAGATCATGTCATAGTCAGAACGCTTGGGTCGTCGCGAAGGAGAAGACGAGGCCGCGACGGCTCAGGGGGCTGTCATTGAAGGCCCAGGCGACGTCGAAGCGGAGCATTGTCGACTCGAAACGGGCGACGCC
>DASXIH010000483.1:0-3030 GCA_036498125.1 Thermoanaerobaculia bacterium | reverse complement strand
CCTCGGTCTTGAGCGTGAAGTCGTCACCGATCTCAGCGTCGGTGTCAACGGCACGTACCGCAAGCTCAACGACTTCCTCTGGAACCAGCCCGAGAAGACGCAGGGCTCCGGCAACTACTACACGTCGGCGGACTACGTGCTTCACGCTCCTGTCAACACGACGCTCCCGAACGGCTCGGCGGTTTCGCTTCCGTACTACGTCCTGGCGCCCGGAATCGACGCGCCGGCCTACTACGTGATCAACAACCGCCCCGGCTACTACCAGACGTACAAGAGCCTCGAGTTCACTGCCACGAAGCGCATGTCCAACCGCTGGATGCTCCGCGGCAACCTCACGCTCCAGGACTGGAAGCAGCACGTCAGCTCCTCGGGCATCATCGATCCGACGCAGCTCCGCGGCGGGACCGGCTGCTCCGTTTGTAACGACGTCGAAGTCCTCCAGGGCTCCGGCAGCGGCAGCGGTGCCAAGGGCGGCGTCTACATCAACTCGAAGTGGGCGTACAACGTGACCGGCGCCTATCAGATCCCGGTCGTCGAGACGAGCCTCGGCTTCAACATCACCGGCCGTCAGGGTTATGCGCTCCCGTACGTCTACCGCGTCTCCACCAGTGAAGGCTTCAAGAGCATTCTGGCCGAGAACGAGACGGATGCGTTCCGTAACCCGAACCTGACGGAAGTCGACCTTCGCCTCCAGAAGGACCTGCACTTCCAGCGTGTCGGCCTGACGCTGTCGGTCGACGCGTTCAACATCTTGAACGACCAGACGGTTCTGCAGCGCGACGTGACGCGCCTGAACCGCAGCTCGTCGAACCACATCACTGAGCTCCAGTCGCCGCGCGTGTTCCGCCTCGGCGCCCGCCTCAGCTTCTAATCGGTTCTCACGTATCACCGGAGCCCGCTGGGGGAAACCCCAGCGGGCTTTTCTGTTTGGAGCGGTGATATCGTCTGGAAGAGGCGCGTTTTCCGCCGCGTTCTCACCCGGCAGATCAGACGAAACTGTTCCATTTTGGAGGATTGATGCGCAGGTTCACGACGTACATGGTGGCGTTCGTCGCCGCATTCGCGCTCGCGGTCACCGCGACCGCGCAGGTGCGGGGCACCGGACGCCTGGGCGGACAAGTTCTCGACAAGGCGACCGGAAAGCCGATCGCGAACGCGACGGTCACCTGCTCGCTTCCGAACGGAAGCACGCAGCCGCTGATCACGAACACCGACAAGAGCGGCCGTTGGAGCGCCCTCGGGCTCACGAACGGCATGTGGAACATCGACATCACGGCGCCCGGCTATCAGACGACCCGCGGAACGGCGAACGTGAGCGAGATTCAGCGCCTCCCGCCGATCAAGACCGAGATGGCTCCGGAAGTGAAGCAGGAAGCGGCGGCGGCCGCAGTCGCCACGTCCAGCCCGCTCATCCCGAAAGAGGGAATCGAGGCGATCGATGAGGCGCAGGCGCTCCTGAAGGTGAAGGCCGGCGACGCAAATCCCGCGGGCGGCACCGTGAGCGCCGCCGACGTGAAGGCGAACTCCGCGAAAGCGGCCGCCGACCTCGAGAAGGCGCTTCCGCTGATTCCGGCCGACAACGACAAGGTCAAGACGACGCGGGTTCAGGTCCAGGAAGTCATGGCGCAGGCGTATTACAAGGCGGGCGATCTGCCGCACGCCATCGCGGCGCTCGAGAAGCTGAACGCTAGCGACCCGTGGTCGACGCCGGACGCGAACCAGAGCCAGCGCCAGATCCTCCTCGCGAATCTCTACCTCGAAGGCGGCCAGCTCGATCAGGCGAAGGCGCTGCTCGACAAGCTCCCGCCGGGTGCGGTCACCGATCCGACGGTTTACACGAACGTCGGCATCCTCTTCCTGAACAAGAAGAATCCGACGGACGCCATCGCATACTTCACGAAGGCGATCGATCTCGATCCGAAGCGTGAGGACTCCTACTACTACCGCGGACTCGCGCACGCGCAGATGAAGCACACCGCCGACGCGCGTGCCGACTTCCAGCAGGTCATCACGCTGGCGCCCGACTCGAGCGACGCGAAAGACTCGAAGCAGATGCTCGAGGCGCTGCCGAAGAAGTAAGGACGTTCACTCACTCGGAGGACAGGCGGCCAACGCCGCCTGTCTTCCTCTTTCATGACTCGGTCCCGCATCCTTCTCATCGCGATCGCTGCGGCCATCGTCGCGTCAGCCGGCTTCTTCGTCTGGCGGCGCAGCGCGCTGCCGGGCGGCTCGACCTCCACGCCGGTCATCCTGATCTCGATCGACACGCTGCGCTCGGATCATGTCCCGGCGTACGGCTACGGCGCCGTCTCGACGCCGAACATCGACGCGTTGCGAGGGGACGGCATTCTCTACGAGCGCGCCTACAGTCACGTTCCGCTGACGCTGCCGTCGCACACCTCGATCCTCACCGGCCTCCTGCCCTCGGATCACGGCGTGCGCGACAACGTCGGCTTCCGTCTCGCCAACTCGGTTCCGACGGTGCAAGAGGCGCTCAAGAAGAACGGCTACGCGACGGGAGCGGCGGTTTCCGCGTACGTGCTCCGTCACGAGACAGGCATCGCGCGCGGATTCGACTTCTACGACGACCAGGTCGAGCCGATCGGGCCGTCGAAGGTCATCGGCCGCGTGCAGCGGGGCGGCGGCGAGACCCTGCAGGCGGCGACGAGCTGGCTGGACGCTCAGGGCAGCAAGCCGTTCTTCTTCTTCCTCCATCTCTACGACCCGCACACGCCGTATCACGCGCCCGAGCCGTTCTTCAGCCGGTACACGAACAAGTACGACGGCGAGATCGCGTACGCCGACTCGGTCGTCGGGGATCTCATCCAGAAGCTGAAACAGCAGGGCGTCTACGACCGCGCCCTGATCATCCTTCTCTCCGACCACGGAGAAGGGTTGAACGAACACGGTGAAGAGGAGCACGGCATCTTCCTCTCTCGCGAAGACCTGCAGGTGCCGCTCATCGTGAAGCTGCCCCGGTCGTCGCAGCACGGCGCGACGGTGAAAACGCCCGTCGAGCTGGTCGACGTC
>DASXIH010000482.1:0-7434 GCA_036498125.1 Thermoanaerobaculia bacterium | reverse complement strand
GCTTGACGAGCGCGCCGCGCGGCTCCGTGAGGATGCGGACGAACTCGTCGCGGCCGAGCGGCTCGAGCTCCACGCGGATCGGAAAGCGTCCCTGCAGCTCGGGAATCAGATCCGACGGCTTCGAGACGTGGAACGCGCCGGCGGCGATGAAGAGGATGTGGTCTGTCTTGACCATCCCGTACTTCGTGTTGACCGTCGTTCCTTCGACGATGGGCAGCAGATCGCGCTGGACGCCTTCGCGCGAGATATCGGGTCCGTGCGAAGCGTTCTGTCGGCCGGCGATCTTGTCGATCTCGTCGAGAAAGACGATGCCGCTCTGTTCGACGCGGTCGATCGCCTCGCGCGAGACGCTCTGCTGGTCGACGAGCTTCTCGGCTTCCTCGGCGATGAGGAGCTCGCGCGCGTCGCCGATCCGGACACTTTTCCGCTTCGAGCGTCCGCCGAAGAGGCCCGGAAGCATGTCCTTCATGTTGATCCCCATCTCCTCGACGCCCTGCGCCGAGAAGATCTCGAACGACGGATTGTTCTGCTCCTTCACGTCGATCTCGATCTCGCGCTCGTCGAGCTTCCCTTCGTCGAGCCAGCGTCCGAGCTTCTCGCGCGTCTCCGTCGGCGCCTCGGTCTGCGGCTCATCCGGTGCGACGAACGCAGGGCGGGCGGCGGGGCGGCGGGAGTCGGGGAGAAGGATGTCGAGAATCCGCTCGCGCGCATTGCGCTCCGCCGCTTCGCGGACGGCGCGCTGCTTCTCTTCCTTCACCAGCTTCACGCCGAGCTCCGTGAGATCGCGGACCATCGACTCAACGTCGCGGCCGACATAGCCGACCTCGGTGAACTTCGACGCCTCGATCTTGAGGAACGGCGACCGCGTCAGCTTTGCGAGCCGCCGCGCGATCTCCGTCTTCCCGACGCCGGTCGGCCCGATCATGATGATGTTCTTCGGCGCGATCTCGTCGCGCAGGTCGGCCGGGAGCTGCTGCCGGCGCCAGCGGTTGCGCAGGGCGATGGCAACCGCGCGTTTCGCGGCGTGCTGCCCGACGATGTACTTGTCGAGCTCGAGGACGATTTCTTTGGGAGTGAGGCGTTCGGCGGACTCGGTCTCGCCAGGAAGTTGGATGACCATCAGAGGCTCTCGACGGAAATATTGTCGTTCGTGTAAATGCAGATTTCGGACGCGATCAGGAGCGACTCGCGCGCGATCTCGTCGGCCGTCATCTGCGTGTGCTTGATGAGGGCGCGTGCAGCCGCGAGCGCGAACGCGCCGCCCGAGCCGATCGCGAGAATGCCGTCCTCGTCCGGTTGAATGAGATCGCCGGTCCCGGAGAGGAGGAACGATTTCTCCCCGTTCGCGACGATCAGCATCGCCTGAAGCTGGCGCAGGTACTTGTCCATGCGCCAGTCCTTCGCGAGCTCGACGACGCTCCGTTCCATATTGCCGCGGTACTCCTCCAGCTTCGCCTCGAAGCGGGAAAAGAGCGCGAAGGCGTCCGCCGCGGAACCGGCGAAGCCGGCGAGGATCTTGTCGTGGTAGAGGCGGCGGACCTTCGCCGCGCCATGCTTCATGACCGTATTGCCGACCGTCACCTGCCCATCGCCGGCGATTGAGACTTTGCCGTCGCGGCGAACGCAAATGACGGTAGTAGCGTGGATCTCTTCCATCAGGGGGCGAAGTCTATCGGAATGGGCGCTTCGAGAACGCCGAGGCTGGCGTGCTCGAGCTTCCAGGCGTGCAGCATCAGGCGGGGAGCGGGTGCGCCGCCGTAGCGCCGGTCGCCGAGGACCGGATGTCCGATCGACGCGAGGTGGACGCGAATCTGATGCGTCCGGCCTGTCTTGATCTCGCATTCGACGAGGCCGTCCCGAGGGCGGACGACGGTGATCGCCTCTTTGCCGTCGATCGGAGTGTCGATCGTCATCGGCGGGACGACACCTGAGACGATCGCGAAATACGTCTTCTCGATCGCGCCGGTCGCAAACAGTTCCGACAGCTCCGCCGCAGCCTTGCGTGTGCGGGCAAAGAGAACGACGCCGCTGGTCGGCGTGTCGATTCGGTGCACGAGGTAGATCTCGCGATATCTCGCCCGCAGCAGCTCCTCGGCGGAGCGCGTCGCGCGGTCGCGTGGCGGCTGTGCCGGCATGCCGGGCGCCTTGTTGATCGCGACCCAGTCAGCCGTCTCGCGAATGACGTCGAGTTGCGGCTCGGCCTCGATGATCGCGATGCGATCCGAGTCGCTCACTTCTCGCGAGGCAACGGCGACGAGGCGCTCGTTGACGAGAACGCGTTTCGCCGCGATCAGCTCCCGCGCCTTGCGGCGCGAGAGCTCGGGATAGCGTGCGGCGATCGCCTGGTCGAGACGCGTACTATTTCCGGACGGCGCGCTCGTTCTTCACGGCGGCCGCTTCGCCGCCTTCGATGACGGTCAGCTCGGGCGCGCCGCCGATGCCGAGCGCCCTCCGGACCTTCCCTTCGATCTCGGCGAAGAGCTCGGGGTTGTCGCGGATGAAAAGCTTCGCGTTCTCGCGTCCCTGGCCGAGGCGCATGTCGTCGTAGGAGAACCAGGAACCCGACTTCTCGACGATCTTGTTGTCGATGCCGATGTCGATCAGCTCTCCGGTCTTCGAGATTCCCTCGCCGTAGCCTACGTCGAACTCCGCATGCCGGAACGGTGCGGCGCACTTGTTCTTGACGACTTTTACCTTCACGCGCGAGCCGACCACTTCTTCGCCTTCCTTGATCTGGTTGGTGCGGCGAATGTCGAGGCGGACCGACGAGTAGAACTTCAGCGCGCGGCCGCCGGTCGTGGTCTCGGGATTGCCGAACATGACGCCGATCTTTTCGCGGATCTGGTTGATGAAAACCAAGCACGTTTTAGACTTCGCAACAATGCCTGTTAATTTGCGCAAAGCCTGCGACATTAAACGTGCTTGTAATCCGACATGAGAATCGCCCATCTCGCCTTCGAGCTCGGCGCGCGGCACGAGGGCGGCGACCGAGTCAATGACGATCAGGTCGATGGCGTTCGAGCGCACCAGCATCTCGGCGATCTCGAGCGCCTGTTCGCCGCTGTCGGGCTGCGAGACGAGGAGGTTGTCGATGTCGACGCCGAGCTTCTTGGCGTACTCCGCGTCGAGCGCATGCTCGGCGTCGATGAACGCCGCGAGACCGCCCGTTTTCTGAGCCTCGGCAATCACGTGCAGCGAGAGTGTGGTCTTGCCCGACGATTCGGGACCGAAGATCTCGACGATGCGGCCGCGCGGGACGCCGCCGACGCCTAGGGCGGCGTCGACGCCGATCGACCCGGTCGAGATCGCGCTGATCGGCAGAAACTCCTTCGCGCCGAGGCGCATGATCGAGCCTTTGCCGAACTGGCGCTCGATCTGCGACAGTGCGGTTTCGGCGGCTTTTAATTTGTCAGCTGGGATAATGGCCATGGCCCTGCTCCTTCATTCATTTCGTCCAAAGAAGGTCGCCGAAAAGCAGCGCGGAAGAGGACGATCGACGGGCATTCGTGTGGTGAGTCGAGTGTACGGGGCGGTCCGATGCTGGTCAAGAAAACAGCGGAATACAGGAGAGCATTCGCGGAACGACTCCACAATGTGTAGCATCGCTGCCGTTTGATGCGCCGCAGCACCGCCACGCCAGCCGTCCTCCTTTTCTTCTCCGGCGCCTGCGCACTGACCTACCAGACCGTCTGGTTCCGGCAGTTCCGGCTGATCTTCGGCGCCTCGACCTTCGCGACTGCCGCCGTGCTCGCGATTTTCATGGGCGGCCTGGGCGCCGGGAGCGCGTTTCTCGGCCGGCGGGCTGATGCGCACCCCAAGTCGCTGGTGTTCTACGGCAACCTCGAGCTCCTGATCGCCCTATCGGTCGCCGCGTCGCAGTTGCTGTTGTGGCTGGTCGCGAAGGTCTACTTCGCAACGGGCGGGTCGGTCACGCTCGGAATCTCCGTGGCGACGCTCGTCCGCCTAATCCTCGCCGCGATCGTCCTGGTCGTCCCGACCGTGATGATGGGCGGCACGCTCCCGGCCGCGGCGCGCGCGGTCGAGACGAATGAAGACGACGCCCGGCGGAACGTGGCGCTGCTCTACGGGGCGAACACGCTCGGCGCCGTCACCGGCACGCTGCTCTCGACGTTCTTTGCGCTCGAGGTGTTCGGGAACCGGAAGACGCTTCTGGTTGCGGTGCTGGTGAACGTGATCATCGCGGTCATCGCGCGAAGCGCGGGTGCACGACAGTCCCCTCTCCCCGCGGGAGAGGGTGGCCGAAGGCCGGGTGAGGGGCCTGGTCGCAGCGCTGCACTCATCGCCGCAGGCATTGTCGGCTTCGCGTTCCTCCTGATGGAGCTGGTCTGGTACCGGATGCTCGCACCGCTCCTCGGCGGTTCGACGTTCACCTTCGGCCTGATCCTCGCCGTCGCGCTCCTCGGCATCGGACTCGGCGGTGCCGCGTATTCG
The DNA here is from genome assembly GCA_036498125.1 of Thermoanaerobaculia bacterium. Taxonomy (GTDB): domain Bacteria; phylum Acidobacteriota; class Thermoanaerobaculia; order Gp7-AA8; family Gp7-AA8; genus DASXHZ01. The sequence goes on along the minus strand of DASXIH010000482.1, from coordinate 2,982 downwards.
TTCTGGAGCGGCGGCGGGCGGGCGACAGCCGGCGGCTTCGCGCTGACGTGCTCTCTCGAAGCGGTCGCGATCGCGTTTCCGTTCGCGCTCGGCGATCGTCTCGCGGTCGCCGAGGCCTTCCTCCGCGACCTCGGCCAATTCGGTTTCGAAGGCTACGTGCTCTCCTGGACGCTGCTGACGATCGTCGTCGTTCTGCCGGCGGCATTCATCGCAGGCCTTCAGTTCCCGCTCCTGATCTCGCTCCTCGGCAGCGGACGCGAAGACGTCGGCCGGGACGTCGGCCACGCCTACGCCTGGAACACAGCAGGAGCGATCGCCGGCTCGCTCGCCGGCGGCTTCGGCCTGATTCCGTTGCTGACCGCGCCCGGCGCCTGGCGCCTCGTCGTCGTTCTGCTCGCGCTGCTCGGAATCGCAGCCGCCGTAGCGGGCAGGGCGTTCTTCGCCGGCGTATTCGCGGTCGTTGCGATCAGCGGCACCTTCGCGCTGGGACCGACGGCAGCGTGGCGGCATAGCGGGATCGGTGTCGGCCGTGCCGCCATCCCGAACAATGCCAACGGTTTGCGCGGCTGGATCGAGGGCGCTCGCCGGACGCTCGTGTGGGACGCCGACGGCCGGGAGAGTGCCGTCGCGCTCATCGCGCCCGACGACTACGCGTTCGTCGTCAACGGCAAGGTCGACGGGAGCGCGCGCGGCGACGACGGCACGCAGGTGATGGCGGGGCTCGTCGGTGCGATCCTGCATCCCCGGCCGCAACGTTCTCTCGTCATCGGCCTCGGTACCGGCAGCACGGCCGGGTGGCTGGGCGCGGTCCCGACGATGCAGCGCGTCGACGTCGTGGAGCTCGAGCCCGCGGTGCTGCGGGTTGCGAAGGCGTGCACGCCCGTCAATCACGATGTTCTCCACAACCCGAAGGTCGACATCCGGATCGGCGACGCTCGCGAGGTCCTGCTGGCGACGCCGGAGCACTACGACATCATCTTCTCCGAGCCGTCGAATCCTTACCGTGCTGGAATTGCGAGTCTTTTTACAGAAGAATTTTATCAAGCATCAAAAGCGCGACTGAATAGCGGCGGGCTTTTCCTGCAGTGGCTCCAGGCATACTCGGTCGAGCCGGCGACGATCCGGACGATCTACGCGACGATCGGCCACGTTTTCCCGAACGTCGAGACGTGGCACACCGATTCGGGCGATCTGCTGCTCGTCGCCACCGAGAAGCCGATCGTCTACGACGTCGATGCCATTCGCCGCCGTGTCGCTACCGAGCCGTTCGCGAGCGCTCTGACGCATGTCTGGGACGTGCAAGGCGCCGAGGGATTCCTCTCCCACTTCATCGCGACGGACGCCGTCACGCGCACGATCGCCAAGAGCGAGACACTCCGGAACACGGACGACCAGACGCTGATCGAGTTCGGTTTCGCGCGGGCGGTGAGCGACGAGGCGGCGTTCGATGCCGACGAACTGACGAGTTACGCGCGAGCGCGCAACGGCGATCGTCCTGCGAATATCCGCGGCGCGATCGACTGGAACCTCGTCAACGAGCAGCGTGCGGGGATCACATACATCTATCAGCTGCCGCTCAAGATCACGCCCGATCTGCAGGTGCGCCGGCGCGCGGCGCTCAGCTACGACAAAGGCAACCTCGCTGACGTCGTGGCGGCGTGGCGTGAGCACCCGTTCGAGGCGGTCAACTCCGCGGAGCAGCGCATGCTCGGCGAATCGCTCGCGAACGCCGGTGATCCGGCGGCGCTACGCTTCGCCACGGCGCTTCGTCCGCTGGCGCCGATCGACGCAACGGCGATCGTGGCGCGGCTCGCCTACCGGCGGAATGACCTGCCGCTCGCGGCTCAACTCGTCTCCAGCACCTTCAACGGATACCGGCAGAACGCGTGGCCGAACGTCGACCTCATGCGGCGGGCAATCGAGCTGCCGCCGCTGATCGCGAAGTCGCGACCGTTCGCTCCTGCGATGGCGGCGACATTCGATCAGCCTTGGGCCGCAGGTCAGTGGCAGGAAGAGCGCCGAGTCAGGCGCATCCTCCTCGATCACGAGGTCTTCGGCTGCGCCGCCGCGACGATGGATGCGCTCCATACCGTCGAGCCGTGGCCGCCGTGGCGCGAGGACGTCTTGCGCATCCGCCGCGACTGCTATGCGACCGCGCATGACTCGCGCGCCGAGGCCGCACAGGGCGACCTGGTCGACTTCCTCGCGAACGAACCGGCGAAGCTTCTCCCGCGAAAACGCTAACCGCGCTCGATCGCCGCGCGGATCTTCTTCAAGTCGTCAATGAAGCGCTTCGTCTCCAGGTGCCGCGCCTCATCGCTCGGTGCCCGGAGGATCGACGACGGATGGACGGTCGCGGTCACCAGCGGCGCGAGCGGCGAGTTGACGAGCTGCGCTCGTTGAATCGAGACCCGGAACTTCGGGCCGATGACTGCCTGCGCCGCCGTCGAGCCGAGGCAGACGACCGCTTTCGGCTTCACGACGGCGATCTCCGCCTCGAGCCACGGCCGGCAGGCGGCGATCTCCACGGCGTTCGGCTTCTTGTGAATGCGGCGCTTGCCGCGCGGCTCCCACTTGAAGTGCTTCACGACGTTGGTGACGTAGACCTTCGTGCGGTCGATGCCGGCTTCTTCCAGCGCGCGATCGAGGAGCGCGCCTGCCGGACCGACGAACGGACGGCCGCTGAGATCTTCCTTGTCGCCCGGCTGCTCGCCGATGAACATGACCGTCGAAGTCTGCTTCCCCTCGCCGAAGACCGTCTGCGTCCCCTTGCGCCAGAGGTCGCATGCTTTGCAATCTGCCGCTTCTTCGCGAAGGCTCTTGAGCGTCCGCCTCATGAAGTCGTGGAAAGACCGATCGACGAGCCGACCCAGGTGAACTCTTTGTTGAAGTCGACGCCGAGCATCTTTCCGCGAGAGAGGCGAATCAGGTTCTGCGCCAGGATCGGCCGCGGCTCGTCATCCGGCCGCAGGAACATCATCC
>DASXIH010000481.1:0-4532 GCA_036498125.1 Thermoanaerobaculia bacterium | reverse complement strand
TCCTGAACCGCGGGTACATTGCGGCGTTCCCGGGCGTGCATCAGAGCGCGCTCCTGCTGACGCTCGTTCGCGGCGCACTCGCGGCGGGCTTCCTACTTCCGCCGACCATCCTGATGGGCGGCACCCTCCCGCTGCTGGTCCGCTGGTTCACCGGCGAGCAGGAAGGAAGCGGCACCGCGATCTCCGCGCTCTACGCCGTCAACACCCTCGGCGCAACGGCAGGCGTCGCCCTCGCCGGCTTCGTCCTCATCCCGCGCGCCGGCCTCCTCGCGACCATCTTCACCGCGGTCATCCTCAACTTCACCCTCGCCATCGTCGCGGTAGTCCTCACCCGCCAACCCAACAACCCCGCAACCTCGCAACCGCGCAACCCAGCCACACCACCCACCCGCATCAGCCCGAAACTCCTCCTCCTCGCGTCCGCCCTCATGGGCCTCGCCGCGATCGCGGACGAGGTCTTCTGGTCCCGCATCCTCGTCCTCCACCTCGGCAGCAGCGTCTACGCGTACTCGCTGATGCTCTTCTCCTTTCTGATCGGGATCGGGATCGGCAGCGGCATCGTGGAGCGCTACGTGGCCCGCCTTGAAAGTGCGGACGTCGCGAAGGTCCTCGGCGCAATCGAGCTGGCGCTCGCCGCGGTGCTCGCGCTGCAGATCCACCTCTTCGCGCACTTCGCCGACCTGCTCGTCGCGTCCGTGAACCCGTGGATCGCGATCGGCGTCACCTCGCCGTTTCCAGCCCTCCTCACCGCCACGCTCATCGCGCTGCTGATTCCGACGGCGCTCATGGGCGCCGCGTTTCCGCTCACCGTCCGGCTCTACGAGATCAGCGCGATCGAGAACGAGACGCGATCCGTCGGCAACGTCTATCTCGTCAACACCATCGGCAGCATCACCGGGTCCCTGCTCGCCGGATTCGCCCTTATCAGACTCGTCGGATCGCAGAACGGCCTCTTTCTGATGGCGTGCATCAACCTCGCGATCGGCGCGTGGTTCCGTGTAACGCAGGCTTCCAGCCTGCGCCCCCGTCCTCCCGGGGCGCAGGCTGGAAGCCTGCGCTACACGAAAGAAGCCCTCCTCGCCGCGGTCATCGTCGCCGGCGCGTTCGCGTTCGCGAAACCCGACCAGGTCATCCTCTCGGCCGGACTCTTCACCGAGCAACGAGCGCCGATCCTTCTCTTCCGCGAAGACGTCACCGCCACGGTGACGCTGCGGAAGCTCGGCCCCGACTACCTCTCGCTGGAGCTGAACGGCGTGAACGTCGCCGGCACTTCAGGGGAGCTGATGGGGACGCAGAAGCTGCAGGGACACATCCCGTTGCTCCTCCACCCGAATCCGCAGCGCGTCCTCCACATCGGATTCGGCAGCGGCGGCACGGCGTGGGCCGTCTCGCGGCATCCGGTCTCGAACATCACCATCGCGGAGATCTCCCCCGAAGTCCTGCAGGTCTCCGGCTCGCGGCTGACGTCCGTGAACCACGGCGTGCTGCACGATCCGCGTGTCCACGTCGAGATCAACGACGGCCGGAACTTCGTCCTCGGCACGCGCGACAAGTTCGACGTCATCCTCTCCGACTCGATCCACCCGAGGTATGCGGGAAACGGGTCGCTGTACACGCGCGACTACTTCGAGATCTGCCGGCGGCACCTGACCGGCGCCGGCGTCATGTCGATGTGGCTGCCGATGTACTCGCTGACGCCGCGCAACTACCTCCAGATCGTCCGCGCGTTCCGCGACGTCTTTCCGAACACGACGATCTGGTCGGTGCCGAATACGCCGAACTCGTTCACGATCGTCATCGGACGGATGGAGGACGGCCCGCTGCCGCTCGATCGCGTGGCGCGAAACTGGTCGCCTGCTGTGGCGCAGGATCTCGCCGGGATCGGCATGAACAAACCGGCCGACCTCCTCATGGCGCTGATGCTCGGGCCGTCCGAAGTCGCGAGGATCACCCACAACATTCCGCCGCACGTCGACGACCTGCCGTCGGTCGAATACGAGAGCGGACGCCTCATCGACCGCGACCTCGTCTGGTACCAGACCTTCAACCTCCTCGCCCACAACATGACGCCCCTCCGCAACGCCTTCAGCGGCGCCGACCCCGCCACCCTCGACGCCGCCCAGCGCAAGCGCGACGAGATCACCTTCGCCCATCTGAAGTTCATCCACGACTTCGTGCAGCGCGAATACGTGAGCAACCGTCCCTAGCAACTCCGCAACCACGCAACCCAGTCTCTAACCTCCCCGTATCCCGTACGTCTATGCCCTCAGACGACATGCTCAGCGCTTCGGTCGCCGCAGCACAGATCCTCAATGCGCCGATGCCGCAAAAGGCATCTCCGGATGAGGACCGTCGTCTTGCCGCCGCGTGCGCCAAAGGCGACTCGGCGGCGTTCGAGCGGATCTACCGGATGCACGGTGAACGGATGAAATCGATCGCTTTCAACCACCTCGGCAACGTCAGCGACGCGGAAGACGCGGTGCAGGAGACGCTGCTGAAGGTTCACCGCGCGGCGGCGAGCTTCAGCGGTGAGGCGTCGTTCGGCACCTGGATGATTCGCATCCTCATCAATACCTGCTACGACGCGCTGCGCCGGCGCAAGCGTCGCCCGGAAGAAACCGGAATCGAGGAGATGCCGCTCGAGCGGGGCACGTCTGGTGTCGACGATGCGAAACGCATCACCCTTCGCAAGCTCCTCGGCGCCCTCACCGAACAGCGCCGCACCGTCTTCACCCTCTTCGAGATCGAAGGCCTCTCCCACGCCGAGATCGCCTCGATCCTCGGCATCACCGAAGGCAATTCGAAGTGGATTCTCTTCTCGACCAAGAAACAGCTCCAGGAAATGTGGAAAAGCCGATGATCCCCTGCGAAGAAATCGACACGCTTCTGCTCGAAGGCGATGAGGCCTCGATGGCCGCGGCCGCGCAGCACGCACTCGGCTGTGCGTCCTGCGGCGAGCGTCTCGACGACTGGAACGACATCTCCGCCACCGCGAAGTCGCTGCACGCCACGTGGCGCAACGACATGCTCTGGCCGAGGATCGAGCGCGCCCTAAACGTAGGACGGGCTTCAGCCCGTCCCTGGCGGCAGATCGCCGCCGCCGTTCTCACCATCGGAATCGCCGGCGGCACCTGGTACGCCGTCCATGACCGCGCCGAACAGCGCGCCTTCGACCGCGCCATCCTCCGCGACCAGGCACTCCGGAACGTCGAAGAGGCGGAGCAGGCGCACATCGCCGCCATCGACCAACTCGAGAAAGTCGCCTCGCCGAAGCTCGACGACCCCGCCACCCCGCTCCTCGTCAGCTACAAGGAAAAACTGCTGCTGCTCGACGACGCCATCGCCGAATGCGAGACCGTCATCCGCCAAAACCGAAACAACGCGCACCTCCGCAAACAGCTCCTCGCCATGTATTCGGAAAAACAGAGGACGTTGCAGGACGTGCTGCGGGAGGAACCTCATGCGACGAATCAGTAAGAGCATTCTCGCGGCGCTTCTCTGCGTCGCACCGGCGGCATTCGCCTCCGAGCGTTACGAAGGCCCCATCCACGCCGCGCTGACGTGGCGCGGCGGAAAGATCACCATCGATCACCGCTTCGGCAAGCTCGAGCTCCACACGACCGCCGGCAACCAGGTGAACGTCCAGGGAACGGTCCGCAGCTCCGACGAGGAGCTGGGGAGACAGATCCACTTCAACGTCTCGGAATCGGGCGGCGGCATCACCATCCGGACCGACGTCCCCGAGATCCACTGGCACGGCAACATCTCCTACTCGATCGACATCGACGTCGCCGTGCCGGCGAACGCGCCGCTCTCCGTCCGCAACCGTTTCGGCAGCATCACCGCGAGCGGCGTCCATGCTCCGAGCGAGTTCACGAACGCGCAGGGCTCGATGCAGCTGAGCGATCTGCGCGGGTCGCAACGGATCGAGAACTCGTTCGGATCGGTCAACGTGACCAACAGCGCGGGCGACACCGTCATCCGCAACGCGAACGGCTCCGTGACCGTGATGCACGTCAACGGCGCGCTCGACGTCTCGGACCGGTTCGGCAGCGTCCGCGTAGAAGACGTCGACCGCGGATTGACGCTGAAGAACGAGAACGGCAGCGTCGACGTGCGCGACGTCGCGGGGAACGCGACGATCTCGACCTCGTTCGCGTCGTCCAACGTCTCGAACATTCGCGGAGCGCTCGACCTGACCAGTACCAACGGCAACGTCGTCGTGACCGAGGTGGGGCGGACGTCGATCCGGACCTCGTTCGGATCCGTTCGGGCGACCACCATCCGCGGCGACGCCGAGGTGCACGACGAGAACGGCAACATCACCCTCAGCGGCGTCGATGGCGGCGCCAGGGTCCGGACCACCTTCGGTTCGGTCTTCCTCAAGGGCGTCGGCGGCGCCATCTCCGTCGAGAACCAGAACGGCGCGATCAGCGTGAGCGAGCCACCGGCCGGCAAGTGCCGCGACATGTCGCTCAAGACCAACTTCTCCTCGATCCGCGTCGCCTTGGCGCCGCACACGGGCTACAACG
>DASXIH010000480.1:0-3507 GCA_036498125.1 Thermoanaerobaculia bacterium | reverse complement strand
CAAATCACACGATTTACGCGATCCTAGGCGGCTCGCTGTAGAACCACGAAGAGGTTTTGATCATGGCTGCTGATCTGATGAAACTGGTCGAGTCGCGCGAAGTGCGGACCGATCTTCCGAATTTCGCCCCGGGCGACACGATCAAGGTCCACGTGAAGGTCAAGGAAGGCGACAAAGAGCGCATCCAGATCTTCCAGGGCCTCGTGATCTCGCGCAAGGGCGGCGGATCGCGCCAGATGTTCACCGTCCGGAAAGTTTCCGGCGGCATCGGCGTCGAGCGCATGTTCCCCCTGTATTCTCCGACGATCGAAAAGATCGAGGTCGAACGCCATGGCCGGGTCCGTCGCGCAAAGCTCTACTACCTCCGGGAACTCCGCGGAAAAGCCGCGCGCATCGAAGAAAAGCGCCCGCGCTAAAAGAACCCCCGAGGAGAAACTCTACGGCTCCCTCTTCGCGGAGCTGGCGCGCATCGCTGAGATGTCCTCAGTCGAGCGCCGGCTTCGCGATTTTGGTTTTCGGTGCATCGCGGGGACGGATGAGGTTGGCCGCGGCTGCCTCGCCGGGCCGGTCGTCGCAGCCTGCGTCGTCCTCGACCCCGACCCGACGCTCTTCGGCGTCAACGACTCCAAGCAGGTCGCGCATGAAGACCGGTTCGACGTCTGCCGCGTCATTCTGGCGCGCGCCCGCGCCGTCGCAGTCGGCGTCGTCGAGCACACGACCATCGACCGGATCAACATCCTTCGCGCCAGCAAGCTCGCGATGCTGCACGCGGTCGACAACCTCTCGCTCCGCCCCGACATCCTCCTCCTCGACGCGGTGACGCTCGAACAACTCGAGATGCCGCAGGTCCCGCTGATCGGAGGGGACAGGCGAAGTGTCTCCATCGCCGCGGCTTCCATCGTCGCCAAGGTCTACCGCGACATGCTGATGGAGTCGTATGATGCGCTCTACCCTGTATACGGTTTCAAACACCATCGGGGGTATGCGACGGAAGCGCATCAAGCGGCTTTGAAGACATTCGGGCCCAGCCCGATACACAGACGATCGTTCGAAGGGGTTGACGAGCCGATGCTGCTGTTCGGCTCACGTGTGGAAGATGGCGGTTCAACGAGATAAGGTCATCGCCAACGCGGAGAAGCTCGTCGCGAAGGGGAAGATTGACGCCGCGATCAAGGAGTATGAACGGCTCCTCGAGGACAACCCCAACGACGTCAACACCCTGAACCGCATCGGCGACCTCTGGGTCCGCATCAACCGCAACGACGAAGCGGTCAAGACGTTCGGCAAGATCGCGGACCACTACTCGAAGGACGGCTTCTTCCTCAAGGCGATCGCGATCTATAAAAAGATCAACAAGCTCGATCCTTCGAAGCTCGACATCTACGCCAAACTCGCCGACCTCTACGCGAAGCAGGGCCTGGCGATGGAGGCGAAGAGCCAGTACCAGGTCCTCGCCGACTATTACCTCAAGCACGGCGACCCGGCGAACGCGCTCACCATCTACCGCAAGATCTCGGAGCTCGACCCGAGCTCGATCAACGTCCACGTCAAGCTGGCCGACCTTTACGGGCAGAACAACCAGACCGCAGAGGCGCTGAAAGAATACGACCGCGTCGGAAGGATGCTGCTCAAACGCGGCATGCTCGACGAGGCGGTGCAGGTCTTCAAGAAAGCGTTGAAGATCGACGCCCGGAACATCGATCTCGTGGAGTCGCTGGTGACGGCGCTCCTCGAGGCGCGCGACTACGACAACGCGCTCTCGATCGTCGAGACGGCGCTCGAAGCGAACCGCGATCACCCGCGCCTCACCGGGATGTGGGGACGGATTCAGCTCGCGAAGGGCGACGTGCAGTCGGCGCGCTCGACGCTGGAGCGCGCGGTGCGCGGGAACCCGGACGAGCCGGCGATCCGCGAGACGCTCGCCGAGATCTATCTGAAGAGCAATAACGCCGACGGCGCGCTGGAGATGATCGCGCCGCTCGTCGACAAGGCGCTCGCGCGCGGCGAGCGCGGTTCCGCCGTCGAGATGCTCAACCGCGTGCTGCGCGTCGACTCCGGCCATGCGCCAACACTCGAACGACTCGTCGGCGTCTACATGCGCCTGAACGAGGAGACGAACATCCTCGCCTCCATGAACTCGCTCGCCGAGGCGCACGTCGCGAAGGGGCAGTACGAGCGGGCGTCGCAAGTGCTGGAGCGGCTCATCCAACGCGAGCCGCAGAACTCGCAGCACCGCAACAAGCTGCAGTTCGTGAAGTCGCAGATGGGCGGCATCGACACCATCCCGGCGAAGCAGAAGAGCGTCGAACAGCCGCTCCCGTCGCCGTCGATGGAGGTCGACGAGCCGGCGCCGTCGTTCAATTTCGAAGAGCCGTCGCCATCGTTCGATCTCGATCTCGACTCCTCGCCGGCGCTGGAGCTCGACTTCTCTTCGATTCCGGAACCGGCGCCCGCGCCGCCGCCACCACCCGCACCTTCGCGCCTTGCTCCTGCCGTCGAGCTCGCGGCCGCGGACCTCAGCGGGAACGAAAGCGACGATCTCGACTTCATCACGGAGCACCTCACGGAAGCCGAGGTGTTCGCGAAGTACGGCCTCGCGGAGAAGGCGGCCGAGCATCTGCGCGCCGTCCTGGAGCGCTCGCCGACAAATCTGACGGCGCACGAGCGGCTGTACAAGATCCTGCTGGACGAAGGGGACGTCGACCCGGCCCGCGACGCGGCGCTCGGTTTCATCGATCTCCTGATGCAGAACGGCGACGACGACGCGGTCGCCGCCGTGAACAACGAGTTCCTGATGCGCGGTCACGCGCTGGAGCCCGTGGCGAAGGCCGCACCGGCACCCGTTCCGGCTTTCGAGCCTGAGCCCGAACCGGAACAGGAGCTGGAGCTGGAGGCCGCCGAGGAGGAGCTCAGCTTCGACCTCGACTCGACGCCGTCCGAGTTCGCGCCGGCGCCGGAAGAGACGATCGAGTTCGCCGACCTGTCGGCCGAGGAAGAGGAAGAGGAACAAGAAGCAGCGGCGACGGAAGAGCCGTTCTTCGGCGTCGAGGCGTCGACCCCGGCGTTCGGCCCGACGTCCGAGGAGATCGGGGAAGTCGACTTCTACATCGGCCAGGAGCTGTACGACGAAGCGCGCGAACGCCTCGACGCGCTCGCCGAACGGTTCCCCGACGATCCGGAGGTCGAGGAACGCCGCGCGAAGATCGAGGCCGCGGCCGCCCCTGTCGTTCCCCCGCCGCCGCCCGCCACGAAGACCGCGCCCGGCACGCTCTCCCGCGACGAGATCGAGAGCGAGCTGCTCTCCGCGATCCCCGACGACGAAGACGACATCGCGCCTCCTCCGCCACCACCGCCCCCTCCCGCAGCTGCGGCTCCGGCCGTTGCGCAGGCCGCTCCGGCAGTCGCGGAGGAGAACCTCTTCGCCGACGAGGACGACTTCTTCGACCTCGCCGCGGAGCTCGAGTCAGAGCTGAACGAAGAAGAAGAACCGATCGCGCTCTCCGAAGA
>DASXIH010000479.1:0-8529 GCA_036498125.1 Thermoanaerobaculia bacterium | reverse complement strand
GACGGTGCTGCCGGGGCCGTGGATGACGTCGGGCTCGAGGAGGAGGAGCGCGTCCGCAACGTCTCCTTCGACGCGCGGCAGTTGGATGTTCGATCCGAACTCGACGCCGCAATGCACCAGACCGATCGACTCGTCGAAGCGCGCCATCTGGAGCTCGAGCTTCCGAGGGAGCCAGATGTCGTCGGCGTCGAGGAAGGCGACGTATTCGCCGTGCGCGGCCGCGATGCCGCTGTTGCGCGCGACCGCGACTCCCGAGTTTTTCTGGCGCAGCACGCGGATGCGATCGGCGTAGGTCGCGAGGACTTCCGATGTCTCGTCTGTCGAGCCGTCGTCGACGACGATCACTTCAAGCGGTGGCAACGTCTGCGCGAGCGCGCTGTCGATCGCTTCGCCGAGGTAGCGGGCGTAGTTGTAGCTCGGGATGACGACGGAGACGCTCTTCACGGTCGCTTCACCAGGTGCCGTGGTTTGAGCGCGAAGAGGTCTTCCTGCTCGTGTGGCTCGTTCACATCGACCGTCGCGAACCGGCGTCCATCCCAGCGATAGATGCCGTAGCCGCAGTCGATGAGGAACTGCTTCACACCGGCGGCGGTCGTGCCGAAATCGCCGCAGAAGCGGTCGACGACCTCGAAGAAGACGATTGGCGCGTGGTCGGACGACAGCAGGCGCCGTGCGCCGCGAAAGACGAGAATCTCGGCTCCTTCGACGTCGACTTTCAAGAAGCCGGCATGATCGAGGAAGGCATCAAGCGGCATCACGTCGACCAGCGTCTCGACCGATGCGTCGTGATGGCGCGCCAGCGACGAGGCGCCGGTGTTGCCGTCGGGAACGGCGAAGAAGGGGAGGGTGGTGCGCTCGGCGCCGAGGGCGACCTCATTCACGGAGACGCGGGCGGTATTGCTCTCGACATGCGCCCGCAGCCGCGCGGCCATCGCCGGCACCGGCTCGAACGCCTCGACGCGCGCGCCGCGCTTCGCGGCGAGCAGCGACCAGATGCCGAGGTTCGCTCCGGCGTCGATCGCGACGTCGCCGGGCTGCAGCAGCGCGAGTGATTGCTGGAACGGCGCGTCGCGTTCGTGGCCGCGCATGAAGGTCCAGACGATCACCCAGTCGCTCAGCGGGCCCTCGATGAACGTGCCGCCTCCGATGTCGAAGCGCACCGGTCCGTCGCCGAGAAGCAGCTTCGCCGCGCGGAGAATCCAGCCGCGGCCGTGCATGAACGGCCAGACGCGGAATCCGAATCGGAGAAAGCGAATGAGGATGTTGCGCAGCATTGAGATAATCGCCCGCGGATGCGGCTATGGAAAGCGGTGACGCTCACCAGCGGAACGAAAGCCTACTGGATGATCGGCGGAATGGTGGCCATGATCATCACGGCGCGCTTTCTCGGCCCGCAGGGTCGCGGCGTGATCGCCGCGGCGGCCAGTTGGGTCGCGCTGTTCGTCACCTTCGGGCACTTCAGCCTCTCGAACGTGATCGTCTACCTCCTCGGCGGCGACGATCGTGAGCGTCTTCTTCCCGTCGTGACCGGAAGCGTCCTGGCGCTGACGACGCTCACCACGCTCCTCGGCTGGCTCATCGCCGCCGTCATGTACCTGGTGACGCACGGCCGCATCTTTCAACATCTGCCGCCGCTGGTGCTCGTCATCGCCTTCGCCGGGTTGCCGTTTCTCCTCTGGATGGAGAACGGCAACTCGCTCCTGATCATCCTCGGCGATCTGAAGCGTCTGAACCTCGCGCAGGCTTCCGGGACGACGATCGGCATCCTCCTCGTTTCGATCATGGTCGGGGTGCTGAAGGGCGGCGTCGCGGCGGCGATGACGGCGACCCTGCTCTCTTACGTCGTCGTCATCGGCCTCGGGCTGCAGCGCATCATCCCGTCGAGCCGGCCGCTCGCCGTGTCGCGTCCGATCGTCCGTCAGCTCGTCGGCGGCGGAGCGCGCCTGCATCTGGCGGCCGTCAGCACGTTCTTCTTCACGAACATCGCGGTCATCCTGCTCAACCAGTTCCGGCCTGTCGCCGAGGCGGGGTTCTTCCAGTTCGCGATGCAGCTGACGCTCGCCATGCAGGTCGTGCCGATGGCGATCGCGATCGTGGCGTATTCGATCGTCACGCGCGACGGCGCGGACGGCGCGTGGCGCGAGCACCGGACGCTGATCCTGCAGACGCTGCTCTATTCCGGAGTCGCCGCCGCGATCGCCTACGTTGCCGCACCGATCGCCGTTCCGCTGCTCGCCGGGCGGGCATTCATGCCGGCCGTGCCGATCTTCCGCGTCGTCGCGTTGTCGATCTTCGGCATGGGGCTCACGGCGGTCATGGCGCCGCAGTGGGTGGCGCGCGGGTACTTTCTGCGGATCGCGGCCATCTCCGTCTTCGCGGCCCTCGTCGGCGTCGTCGGGAACTACGTGCTGATCCCGCGCTACGGGATGGCGGCGTGCGCGTGGGTGATGGTGGCGAGCTACACGATCCATTTCATCGGGAACGCGGCGTTCGCGATCTGGATCGACCGGCGCGCGCGCGTGGTTCCGATGCTCGAGCCATTGCGAGGCTAGATGGCTTCGGTCCGCTCCCTATACATCTGCTACTTCGGACTGCGCCAGCCGCTCGTGCAGACGCAGGTGCTGCCGTACCTGCGCGAGCTGACGGCGCGCGGCGTTGCGATGTCGCTGCTGACATTCGAGCCGGAGCCGTTCGATGAGGCCGAGTGGCGCGAGCGCCTGCGCCGCGACGGCATCGCGTGGTCCACGCTGCGGTACCACAAGCGGCCGACGCTCCCGGCGACGCTGTATGACGTCGTGCGCGGCGCCTTTCGCGCCGCCTCGATCGCGCGGCGCGAGAAGATCCAGATCCTCCACGGCCGCAGTCACGTCGGGGCCGCGATCGGCGCGCTGGCGAAACGGATGTGCGGCGCGCGGACGATCTTCGACTTTCGCGGCCTTCTCGCCGAGGAGTATGTCGATCACGGTAACTGGCGAGAGGGGGGCGTGTTGTACCGATTGACGAAGAAAGCGGAGCGGTGGCTGCTGCGCGATGCGGACGGAGTCGTCTTCCTGACGGACGCGGTTCGTCAGCCGATGAACGCACCGGTCGAGGTGATTCCTTGCTGTGTCGACGTCGACCGTTTCGCGGCGGCCACGCGCGAGGAGCTCGGGGCGGGTGACCGCATCGTCTACGTCTACAGCGGTGCGCTCGGCGGCTACTACCTCTTCGAAGAGATGGCGCGGCTCGTGCGCGCCGATCCGAATGCGTTCGCGTTGATCCTGACGCAAAGCGATCCGGGGCCAATGAGCGAGGCGCTCCAGCGCGCCGGCTTCTCGCCGGCTGACTTCCGCGTCCTCTCCGCGAAGCCGGAGGACGTTCCGAGGTATCTGCGCGCGGCGCACGCCGGCATCTCGCTCATCCGCCAATCGCCGGCGCGGCGCGCAAGCTCGCCCACCAAGTTCGCCGAATACCTCGCAGCAGGTCTACCGGTGATCCACAGCGCGGGCGTCGGCGACCTCGATGTGCAGATCGAGCAGCATCGTGTCGGGGTGCTGCTCCGGAGTTTCGATGAAGCGTCGTACGCGGAGGCAATCCGCGAAATGACGGAGCTGCGGCGCGACCCGGAGCTTTCGGCGCGCTGCCGCTCGTTCGCACGCGCCGAATACGATCTCCACGACGTCGGCGGGGAGCGGTACCGCCGGCTCTACGATGCGGTGCTCCGCGCATGAAGCGAGTCCGCGTCCTCGCGTTGGCGTCGTATCCGGTGGAAGGGGCATCGTCGCGCTACCGGATCGTGCAGTTCATCGAGCCGCTCGCGCGACGCGGTATCGACGTGACCTTTTCGCCGTTCCTCGACGCCACCCTCTTCGACGCCCTTTACGAGCCCGGCAAGCTCCTGCGCCGCCTCCCGCATCTCCTCCTGCGTACCGTCGCTCGCCTCGGCGCCGTCGCCGCGGCGGGGCGGGCGGACGTCGTCTTCGTGCAGCGCGAGGCGATGCTCTTCGGGCCGCCGGTCATCGAGTGGCTGATCGCGCGCGCCCTGCGGAAGCCGATGATCCTCGACCTCGACGACGCGAACTGGATCGCCTATCGGAGCCCGATTTACGGGCGCTTCGCGACGTGGCTGAAGTGGACGTCGAAGACCGACCGGCTGATCCGGTGGGCGCGTACGGTCACCTGCGGCAGCCCGAACATCGCCACCTACGCGAACGGAATTCTGGTTCCGACGGTCGTCGATACGAAGCGCTTCCATCCGGCGGAGCGCCGCGACGTGGCGATTCCGACGGTCGGTTGGGTCGGGACGCACAGCACGTACGCCTACCTCGAGCGGTTGCTGCCGCTCTTCGAGCAGCTCGCCGCGGAAGTGCCGTTCCGCCTGCGGATCGTCGGCAGCGGCCGCACGAAGATCGACCTGCGCGGCGTCTACGTCGAGACGCGGCCGTGGAGTCTCGATCGCGAGGTGCAGGACTTTCAGTCGCTCGACGTCGGGGTCTATCCGATCGCCGACGACGCGTGGAGCGCCGGCAAGGCGGGGTTCAAGGCGGTGCAGTACATGGCGACCGGGGTGCCGTTCGTCATGAGTCCGATCGGCGTTTGCGCGGCGATGGGGACTGCCGGCCGCACGCATCTGCTCGCCTCGTCCGACGATGAATGGCGCGACGCGCTGTTGCAGCTCATCCGTGACGCGAGGCTTCGCGAGTCGATGTCGAAAGAGGCTCGCGCATTCGCGGAGGCGCATTACGATATCGAGGCGCAGGCGGACAGGCTGGCGGAAGTAATCCGAGGTTGAGGAGCGTTGGGGGCCACGGAACCGATGACGATTGCGATTCTGCAGACGCTGCTTGCGGCTCTGGCGTGCTATGGCCTGTGGCGCCTCTGGCGTGCTCTGGAAGGACGCGGCAGAGCATCGCAGATCATCACCGCCGGCTTCCTCATCCGAGCCCTCGGTTCGCAACTCCTCTTCTGGATCTCGTGGCTGAGGCTTCCTGTCGCCCCGTCGCTGCAGCTCGGTGACGGCTTCTGGTTCTTCGCCTTGGACGGCCGGTGGTACCTCGAGTATGCGCGCGATCTTCTCGCGCACGGGCCGAAGGCGATCGTCTTCATCAGCGCGAGTTACGCCTCGCGCATCTTCACGCAGTGGTTCACCGTCTTCGCCGGCGCGTTCGGCACGGTCGCATCGACGGCGATCCTCTTCAACTGCGTGCTCTATCTGGCGATTTGCGCGCTGATCCTCCGCATGGCGCCGCGGGCCGGCCGCGCCCGGACCTTCGCGCTCGCCGCGATTGCGTTCGGTCCGGCGACGATTCTGTGGTCGCTGCAGCTCCTGAAGGACACCTTCTTCATCTTCCTCATCGTCGCCATGATCGCGATCTGGAGCGAGTGGCAGAAGTTGTGGCGGGGCGATGTGGTCCGCCGCGCGGCGGCGGTCGCCGTCTGCGCCCTCGCGATGTGCTACGCCGTCTACGCGATCGCCGGGACGCGCTGGTACGTCGGCGCGATCGTCGCCGGCGTCTCGTTCCTGTTCCTCGCTCTCGTGGCGAATCTCCCGCGGCCCCGGCTCGCAGGATCGCTCATCGCCGTCGTGCTCTTTCTCATGCTCGGCCAGGCGTTCCTCCTCGGCGGCGACTTCGACGTCCCGCTGCCGGTGCGCAACGCGCTCGACCTCCAGGCGATGCTGCATCCCCGCACGCAGACGGAGACGGCAAAGCTCGTCCTCACGACGGCGCGCCGCGGCTTCGAGACGACCCCCGGCAACACGATGATCGCTCCGGGCCGTGCGCTCCTCGCATCCGCAGCGCCGGCGCCGAAGAAACCCGCGGCGGAGTCGCAGCCTCCCGCCGAGCTTCCAGTGGTGCAGAAAAGCATCTCGACCAGTCTGCTCAAACCGGCCGAGATGGCGCCGGCGCCAACGCCGCCGCCAGTGCCAGCGCCAGTGTCCGTGCCGTTGCCCGCTCCGGCGCCGACCACGGCAGCGCCAACGCCCGTGCCTGCGCCAGCTCCGGTCGTGACGCCGGCACCAGCTCCCGTAACGACGGAAACCACCGCGCCGGTGGTGAGCGCGCCGGCCGCCGAACCGACCCCGCCCATCCACGTTTCCGTTCCGAAAAAGAAGAAAGCGCCGAAGCCGGTCGTCGTCGCTCCGCTGGCGGTGCCGGCTCCGGCATCAAATGTAGGGGCCGGCTCTCAGCCGGCCCATGGTGCGGCTGAGAGCCGCACCCTACACAGCCCGCCTCCCGCGCCGGTCGAGCAGTCGCTCGTCCGCAAGATCGTGACGGGCGCGGTTGCGATGTTCGTCCCGCGCGTGCTCGCGCAGAGCGCGGGGCTCGTGCGCATCGGCGGCGGCCGGGGATTCTGGCTCTTCGCCGACTTCGACACTCTCGTTTTCGATCTCGTCGTTTTCGTGGCGTTCGCGTTATGCGCGCGCGCGATCTTCCGGCGGGAGGGGCGCGTGACGCCGCTGTTCGTCGTGGTTCTGCTCGTCCTCGCCGGACTGACGGGGCCGATGCTCTACGCGGTCACGAACTTCGGAACGCTCTTCCGGCTGCGCCAGATGATCTACGTGCTCGCGGCGATGCTGCCGCTCACGCTGGATCCTCGTACACCCGAACCCGCGCCAGCCGGATCCCTGTGAGCGCGAGCACGAGCGTGAAGACGCCGATCGCGCCGAGGCTGAGAACGAGCGGCGCTCTGCGGACGACGATCGCGATCACTCCCGCGGCGGCGGCGAAGCTGTAGAGCATCCAGACGGCGTGGCGCTCCGACAGACCTAAAGCGACGAGCCGGTGCGACGTGTGATCGCGTCCTCCCTGCGACGCCGCGCGGCCGGCGAGCTTCCGCATCACCGTGACGAACGTCGTGTCGAAGATCGGGACGACGAGCACGAGCACCGGCACGGCGAGCACGGCGATGACGCTCCGCGACCGTCCGCCGCCGTTCCGCGCCACCACCGCCATCGACGCGAGAAAGAACCCGATGAACATCGAGCCGCAGTCGCCCATGAAGATCGACGCCGGGTAGCGGTTGTAGACGAGGAACCCGGCGAGCGCTCCGGCGAGCGCGACCAGCATCAGCGCGGCGTCCGGCTGCCCGTTTCCCAGAAAGTTGAGGGCGAGAAAAACTGCGGCGATCGCGGCGACGCCGGCCGCGAGGCCGTCCATGTTGTCGAGCATGTTGACCGCGTTCGTGATGCCGACGAGCCAGAAGAGCGTGAGGAACAGGTTGACCGTCGTGTACGGCGTCCACGGCAGCATCAGTCCGGAACCGACGACGAGCGCCGCGCCGAGGAGTTGGCCGATGAGCTTCTGGTACGGCCTGATGTGAAGGAAATCGTCGACGAGACCGGTGACGAAGAGCACTCCGCTGCCGGCGATCACGATGAGCTGCTCGCGGTGGAGCGGAACGAAGATCGCCACCGCCGCGAGCACCGCGACCGTGAACGCGATCCCGCCCAGCATCGGGGTCGGTCTCGAGTGCCAGCGATCGATCTTCGCCTTTGCCACGGCGCCGGTGCGTCTCGAGAGCGCGGCCGCGGCCGGCGTCAGGAGCACTGCGAGAAGGAACGACGCTCCGCCGGCGAATGCCGCGGAACGGAGCAACGATGGAGTGACGTTCATCCGGCGACGGCCGGCATCGCGACCTGCATGCCAACGGCGTCGCGTCGCGCGTGTGCCCTGCGCTCGGCGATGACGGAGCGGAGGATGTCGTCGAGCGAGGTCCGCGGCGTGAAGCCGATGACGCGCGCTGCCTTCGACGTGTCGGGGACGCGTCGCGGCATGTCTTCGAATCCTTCCTCGTACGCCAGCTCGTAAGCGACGTGGACGATCTTCGACGACGATCCGGTCAGCTCCAGGATCCGCTCCGCGAGATGGTTGATCGACACTTCCTCGGTCGTCCCGACGTTGAAGATCTCGCCCGGTGTGGCCGGGTGGTCCATCAAGAGGAGCATCGACTTCACCGCATCGCCGACGTATCCGAAGCAGCGCGACTGGCGGCCGTCGCCGTAGACCGTGAGCGGCTCACCCGCGAGCGCCTGATCGACGAGACGCGGCACGACCATGCCGTAGCGCCCCACCTGCCGCGGCCCGACCGTGTTGAAGAAGCGGACGATGATCGCCGGCAGGTCTTTCTCGCGGTGGTACGCGAGCGCGAGGAACTCGTCGATCGCTTTCGAGCAGGCGTAGCTCCAGCGGCTCTTCGTCGTGGCGCCCATGACGAGGTTGCCGTCCTCGCGGAACGGCAACTGGTCGCTGAGACCGTAAACCTCCGACGTCGACGCGATGAGCACGCGCTTTCGCTCACGGGCGGCGGCGGCGAGCACCGTCTCCGTTCCGCGGATGTTCGTTTCAATCGTACGGACCGGCCGCTCCACGATCAGCTTCACGCCGACCGCGGCCGCGAGGTGAAAGATCACGTCGCAGCGCCCGGCGAGGTCGCCGAGCAGGTCGGTATCTTCGACCGAGCCGACGATCAGGTGGAAGCGCGGGTCGTTGGCGAGCTGTGCGACGTTCTCACGGCGTCCCGTCGAGAGGTCGTCGAGCACGAAGACCT
>DASXIH010000478.1:0-4941 GCA_036498125.1 Thermoanaerobaculia bacterium | reverse complement strand
CCTTGCCGAGCTCGCGGACGATTTCGTAGCGGCCGAGCTTCACCGTCTTTTGTTCTCCGAGGGATGCTCCCGACGCGCCGCTGTCCGACCCGGCCTGGACCGGAAGTCCCATGAGCTGCGCATCATAACTCGCGGCGGTCCGATTCCCGCGGCTGCGACTCCCGCCTCCGCTGGCGGTTGACATTTTAATTTATGATTCACGCCCTGTTGACCAATTCCCTCAAGAGGACCTCTCTATGAAGGTTTACCCAGCTTCGGAGATCCGCAACGTCGCGCTGGTCGGACACAACGATACCGGGAAGACCACCCTGGTCTCACAACTCCTCTTCAACGCCGGCGCGATCACGCGCTTCGGTCGAATCGAGGACGGCACAACGGTCACCGATTTCGATGCCGACGAGATCGAGCGCAAGCACTCCATCTCCGCCGCCGTCGCGTTCGCGGAGTGGAAAAACACGAAGATCAACCTCATCGACACGCCCGGCTTCGGGATCTTCCTGCCGGAAGCGCGCGCCTCGCTGCGCGTCGCCGACGCCGCGGCGATCGTCGTCAGCGGCGTCACCGGCGTCGAAGTCACGACCGAGAAGGTGTGGAAGTTCGCCGACGAGTACGCGCTCCCGCGGCTCGTCGTCGTCAACAAGCTCGATCGCGAGCGCGCGTCGTTCTCCCGCACGCTCGAAGCGCTGCAGAAGAAGTTCGGAAAACAGGTCACCCCGATCCAGCTTCCGATCGGCGAGGAGCATGCGTTCAGCGGAATCATCGACCTGGTGTCGATGAAGGCGCTCCAGTACGCGAGCGACGCTTCCGGCAAGTTCGAGACGGTCGACATCCCGGCCGGCATGAAGGCGGAAGCGGACGAGTGGCGCGAGAAGCTGATCGAGAAGGTCGCCGAGGGCGACGACACGCTCATGGAGCGCTTCTTCGAACAGGGCGGCCTCTCGCAGGAAGAGCTATTCGACGGCCTGAAGCGCGAGGTGGCGCATCACCAGATCTATCCGATCCTGCTCGCGAGCGCGTCGCACAACATCGGCGGGCAGGCGATCCTCGACGCGTTCGTCTCGCTCTTCCCCGCGGCGGACGAGGCGAAGTCGATCGACGGCACCGACAAGAGCGGCCAGCCGGCGACGTTCGAGCGCCGCGTGGAAGGGTTCCCGACCGCGCTCGTCTTCAAGACCTTCTCCGATCCGTTCTCCGGCCGCGTGTCGCTGTTCCGCGTCTTCAGCGGAACGGTCAAGAGCGACACCTCCTACTGGAACACGTCGAAGGACCACGAAGAGCGCATCGGCAAGCTGCAGCTGCTCCAGGGCAAGCAACAGATTCCGGTCACGGAGCTGAAGGCGGGCGACATCGGCGCGGTGGCGAAGCTCAAGGACGTGCATACCGGCGACTCGCTGGCGTCGAAGGACCACTGGCTGGTCATTCCGCACATCCAGTACCCCGAGGCTGCGATCGCGTTCGCGGTCGAGGCGAAGTCACGCGGCGATGAGGACAAGCTCTCGTCCGCGATCCACCGCATCATCGAAGAAGACCCCACCATCCGCTTCCAGCGCGACGAGCAGACGAAGGAGTTCCTCATCAGCGGTCAGGGACAGCTCCACGTCGAGATCATCGTCCAGAAGCTGAAGAAGAAATACGGCGTCGACGTCATCCTGCATCCGCCGAAGGTTCCGTATCGCGAGACGATCACGAGAACGGCGGACGCGCACGGACGCCACAAAAAGCAGTCGGGCGGCCACGGGCAGTTCGCCGACTGCAAGATCACGATGGAGCCGCTGCCGCGCGGCGCCGACTTCGAGTTCGTCGACGACATCTTCGGCGGCGCGATCCCGCGCCAGTACATCCCGGCGGTCGAGAAGGGCATCCAGGACGCGCGCGTGAAGGGCTACCTCGCCGGCTACCCGGTAGTCGACTTCCGCGTGCGGCTCACGGATGGGCAGTACCACGACGTCGACTCGTCGGAAATGGCGTTCAAGATCGCCGGCTCGCTGGCGTTCCAGGACGCGATGGAGAAGGCGAAGCCGACGCTGCTCGAGCCGATCATGCACGTCGACATCAGCGCGCCGTCCGAGTACGTCGGCGACATCATGGGCGACCTCAACTCCCGGCGCGGACGCGTCGAAGGCGTCAACGCCGAAGAGGACACGCAGACCGTCAAAGCGCGCGTCCCGCTCGCCGAGATGCTCACCTACGGCTCCACGCTCCGCTCCATCACGCAGGGCCGCGGCAGCTTCCACATGGAGTACTCACACTACGAGGAAGTGCCGAAGAACCTGCAGGACAAGATCATCGCCGAGGCGAAGAAGAAGCACGAGGAGCAGGTGACGAGTCACTAGTAACTAGTTACTAGTCACTAGTCACTAGTTACTAGTCACTGCTTGTCCAGCTTGGCTTGGATGGTCGCGATCTCGTCCTTCGCGTTGTCGGCGACGGTCACGATGTAGGCGCGATCGCGGTAGCCGGGCGCGGTGATGCGGATGTTGTAACTGCCGGGCTGCGGGAACTCGTACGGCTGCGCGCTGAGCTGGTTCGCCTGCCCCACCGCGACGTCGTTCACGTAGACGAGTGCATCGGGCGGCGTGACCGCGGTCGTCATCCCGCGGCGCGCCCAGAT
Source organism: Thermoanaerobaculia bacterium (assembly GCA_036498125.1). GTDB lineage: Bacteria > Acidobacteriota > Thermoanaerobaculia > Gp7-AA8 > Gp7-AA8 > DASXHZ01. The sequence goes on along the minus strand of DASXIH010000478.1, from coordinate 2,330 downwards.
CCGCACCGTCGCCTCGACGTCGTGCCCCGTCCCGACGATCGTCGCTCGCGACTTGCCGCTCACCGCCGGATGCGCCACCGGCGCGTTGTCGCCTGACTCGCCGGGAAAGACGAACGAGGCTCCCGGCTGCGGCTCACCCGGCGGCGCCGGAGAGTTCGCAGCCGGCACGCGGCGCGGCTTCACCACGCTCACGATCGTGCTGTTGCGGTACTGCAGCCCCGTATAGACCGCGAGCCCCGCCAGGATCACCAGCACCGCGCCGATGAGCGTCGGCACCCACGACGGCAATGGCGCCGCCTCGGGCTCGTGCTCTTCGGGTGGCTGCGGCGGCGGGACGTCCGTCATGACACTTCGGTTTTGCTCTCCCCTTCAAGATCTACATCGTCGGCGATGTCCGCCGTCCCCTCGTCGGTCACGACCGTCTCACCGTCGTCATCGAGATTGTCGAACTCCTCGCCGCGCTGTTTCAACAGTGCGAGAGCCTGCGCCTTGTCCTCATCGGAAACGTAGATCCGAATGTCGCCCATCGTGCCGAAGTTGATCGGCTCCATCGAGAAACTCACGTTCTCGATCTGCGCCGGGATGCCCTCGGCCTCGAGGAATCCGCGCAGCAGGTTGGCCTCGTCGGCCGTCCCGCAGCTGGCGATCTCGACCCATGTCGTGCCGTCGTCCGCACGAATGGTGTTCACGTTTTCCCTCTCTTCGGCCATCACTTCCTCCTCACTTCAACGGACGAGAGCAACGACGCCCTTATCGCCTGTCATCGTTCCCACCGTTGCATAGAACAGGCCGCTTTCGTCGAATCGGGCAGCGAGCTGCGCCGCTTTCTCAGGGGCTACCGCGATCAGCAGTCCGCCGCTCGTCTGGGCGTCACACATCAACTTGAGCTCGTCTTCGCTCACTGACGAACGGAGGCGCTTCCGGAACGTCTCGACGTTTCGTTTCGAGCCCGCCGGCAGGTAGCCGCGGGCGAGGAGTTCCCGCGCATTGGCGAGCACCGGCACCTGCGAGACCCGCAGCTCCGCCCCCACATCGACGCACATCTCCAGCAGATGCCCCACCAGCCCATAGCCCGTGACGTCGGTCGCCGCGCTGACGCCCACCTCGGTCATGATCCGCGCCGCATCGCGATTGAGACGCAGCATCCACTCGATCGCCTCGTCCACATTCGGCCCCTCGCGCCGGAAGAAGCGCTTCGTCGTCTGCGCGCGATGCGCCGAGATGAGGATGCCGTTGCCGATCGGCTTCGTCAGGAAGAGGACGTCGCCCGGCCGCCCGGTCGAGTTCCGCACCAGCTTGTCGACGCTGACGATTCCGGTGACCGCGAGGCCGTACTTCGGGACGTCGTCGATGATGGTGTGCCCGCCGGCCACCGGAAACCCCGCCTCGGCCGCCTTGGACGCGCCGCCGTTGAGAATCTCGTGCAGCACCTCGAGCGGGAGCTTGTCGGTCGGGAACGCCGCGATGGCGAGGCCGAGGATCGGAGTGGCGCCCATCGCGTAGATGTCGGAGACGGAGTTCGCCGCCGCGATCGCGCCGAACGTGAAGGGGTCGTCGACGATCGGGGTGAAGAAGTCGACCGTCTGCGCGATCGCGGTATCGCCCTGAATGCGCAGGACGGCCGCGTCGTCATTCGTGCTCGTGCCGACAAGAAGATCCCCCATCCCTTCCACGGAAGGGAGTTGAGACAGAACGGAACGCAGGTCATCCTGACCCAGCTTGCAGGCTCAACCGCCGGTGGTGGCGAATGAGGAAAGAGCCGGGTAAGACGAGCGGAGTTTGTGCCGCACGGTTGAATTGTACGTGTAGGGTGCGGCTCTCAGCCGCACCAAGGGCCGGCTAAGAGCCGGCCCCTACATCGAGGACGGCGGCTCTCGCCCGCTCGCATGCCGCGAGCACTTCCTGGTACAGCTCGTACGCGACCTCGGCGGAGAGAGGCTCGGCGGCGTTGCGGTTGATGATTTCGGTGATCTGGGACGCGTAATGCGAGGCGGTCGGAAGGCGTTCGCCGGCGGCTTGAATCTGGCGAAAGCCGCGTGCCAGCTCCGTTTCGAGGCGGTCGCGAAAGGCGCCGGTCTCGAGCTCGTTCCAGAGGTTCGTGTAGTCGAGGTCGATCATCGCGTGATGAACTGCTCCACGAGCGCCGGATCGGCGCCGTACGCGACGTCGACTTCGTTCCCCCGCGTCCGTACCTCGGCGTCGACGTTCTCTTTCTTCAGGAAGGCGCTGTACGCGGCGCGGAATGCCGCCGCCCGCGCGGGCGACTCCCACTTCGTCTCGACCAGGACCGTCGCATTGCAGAACGCATCCTGCGCGATCGTGACGCGGTC
>DASXIH010000477.1:0-4081 GCA_036498125.1 Thermoanaerobaculia bacterium | reverse complement strand
ACCGCGTCACCCGCCGCCGAGGTCGTGATGGCGAGCGTGATGCCGCTTGAGTGCAGCTCACGAATGATCCGCTCGACGCCGGGCAGCAATCGCAGGTCGGGACTCTTCAACGCCTCGAGAAAGTGCTGGTGCCGCATGACGTACAGCTCGTCCTCGGCGGTGGTCCACCCGAAGAAGTCCCGCATCTCGGTGATGTCGTCGACGATCCGCCGCCCCGATCCGAACCGGAAGCTCTCCGGCAGGTCGTCGTGGTTGCACCCGAGGTCCCGGCACAGCGCTCGGTGTGCAAAATCGTGCTCCCGTTCGAGGTCAATCATCGTCTCGTCGAAGTCGAAGAGGGCGGCTTTCATCGTGATAAGGTCGAAAGCGGTGGACCCCGAATTCGTGCGCGTGACCACGCGCGTGCTCGCCATCGGACTCTTTATCATCACCGCCGGTACCGTCGCTCTCTACTTCGCGTTTCGTGCCTTCGGCGAGCCGGGGGAGCGGAGCGGGACGAACGGGCTGCGGATGCTGCTCGCGGCGGTGGCGTTCATCCTCGTTTTCTGCCTGGTGCTGCTGCGGTGGTCGGTCGTGCGCCAATGACGCCGTCGCGCCGGAGCTGCGCGATGTCGCGGGCGCTGTAGCCGAGGTCTCGCAGGATCGCGTCGGTGTGCTGGCCGAGGAGCGGCGGCGGCGTGCCGGCTGGCAGCCGACGTCCATCGATGCGCAACGGGTTGCGAACGGCGGCGTACTTGCCGATCAGTGGATGATCGAGCGAGGCGATGAGCGGCTGGGCGTCCGCTGACTCGAGCGCTTCGCGGACACCCTGAACGATCGCGGCGGGAATCGAAGCGCCGGTACAGCGCGCCACCCACGTCTTCGCGCTCCGCGTCTTGAACACGCTCTCCAGCTCCGGCAGAAGCTTCTCACGGTTCTTCACGCGCGCCGTGTTGGTCGCGAACCGCCGGTCGCTTGCGAGATCCGGACGGCCGGCGACGTCGCAGAGCGCGCGGAAGTGGCGGTCGGTTCCGGCGCCGACTGCGAACGGCCGGTCCTTCGCATGGAAGAGCTGGTACGGGACGATCGACGCGTGCGCGTTGCCGAAGCGCTTCGCCTCGCGCCGGGTGACGAGCGCGTTCTGGGCGACGTTGACGAGCGACGCGATCGTCGCGCCGAAGAGCGAGATGTCGATCCACGCTCCTTCGCCGGTCCGCTCGCGCGCGAAGAGGGCGCTCGTGATCGCGCCGAAGGCGTAGTGCGCCGTGAGGACGTCGCTCAGCGCGACGCCCACCTTCATCGGATCGCCGTCCGGCTCTCCGGTGATCGCCATCAGTCCGGCGGCCGCCTGCGCCAGGAGGTCGTAGCCGGGGGTCGCCGCATTCGCGCCGTCGCTGTCGTAGCCGGCGATGCGGCAGTGGATCGCGCGCGGGTTGACGTCGCGCACGCGGTCGAGTCCGAGGGCCGCCCGATGCGACGGGAGGAAGTTGTCGACCACGACGTCCGCCCGTTCGAGGAGCTTCCGCGCCACGTCGCCGCCGCGCTTGAGGTCGAGCGCGAGCGACTGTTTGTTGCGGTTGATCGAGAGGAAGTAGGCGCTCACCTCTCCGACGAAGGGCGGTCCCCAGTGCCGTGTCTCGTCGCCGCGGAGCGGCTCCTCGACCTTCACGACGCGCGCGCCGGCGTCGCCGAGCATCTGGGTACACAGCGGCCCGGCGAGGACGCGGGAGAAATCGGCGACGAGGATGCCGTCGAGGGGAAGCCGCTTCACCGGTACTGCTGCTTCAGCGCGTCGAGCTCGGCGAGGGTGCGGCGGAGGATGCTGACCACCTTGTGGACCTCCGAGCCGTAGAGTCGAAGCTCGGCGTCGCAGTCGGTCATGGAGTAGACCGCCTCGTCCTTCTCCAGCCGGTCGCGCTCGAAGCGGAGCCGCTCGGCGAGCTCCTCGATCTCGCTCACCAGGACGAAGTGGATGTCCTTCTCGCCGAGGTAGCGCTTGCACTGCGGGCAGTGGATGGAGCGGTCCTCGCCGTTTTCAACGAGGTCGAAAACGAACTGTCTCTTGCACTGCGGGCATTCGAAGACTTCGGGAAGCACAGCCTCATCCTCTGCTGCGATTGTGCCACGAGTGTCAAACGGGGGCCTCAGTGTGGCGCCGGCAATCCTGCCGGCGGTCCCGTTTCCACCGCCGCGCCGCCTCCCGACCCGCGCCGCGCGCGGTTCTGCCCGTGTTGCGCCCGATCCTGCCACCGTCGCGCGCCTTCATGTCACTGTCGCGCACGTGTTTGCCAGTGTCGCGCGCCTCGCGACCAATGTTGCACGCCGTTCTGCCAGTGTCGCGCGGCTTGCGACCGGTGTCGCACGCCATTCTGCCAGTGTCGCGCGCCGTTCTGCCACGGTCGCGCACCTTGCGACCAGTGTCGCGCGCCACGCGACACCGGCAGATCGCCTTGCCGCCAGTGACATTTAGCTTGCTACCAGTGAACCTTCGCTTGCCGCCGGTGACATTTCGCCTGCTACCAGCGTCGCGCGACTTCCCACCAGCGACATTCGGCTTGCGACGAGCGGCGGCGGCTGCGGGCCACGAACCGCAGGAATGCAGCCGTTGACGGGCCGGTTTTTGGCCGTGTACCATCCACCGCCCCGCCCGTTCCGCGGCAAGTTCTGGGAGATCGTTCAATGGTAGGACAAGCGGCTCTGGACCGCTGAATCGGGGTTCGAGTCCCTGTCTCCCAGCCAGCGCCTGAGCTCGCTTCGTTTAGTATTGCGAGACTTACAGCGACGCGAGAAGGTTCGATCTTATCTCTTCAGCCTCATATGCCGATCCGCAGGAAACACCGCCGCGGCATTCAGTCGGGCCGTAGATCGGCAAGACCGCGCGTTCGCGTGCGTCGCTACGTTCGGAAGCACGTGCAATTCGTTTCGGCATTCGATGTTTCCACGATAGGAGGGTTGCTTGTCCACCGTGGAGAATCGTCAGCGCGCATTGTCACCGGAATACGAAAACGTTTTAGTCGCCAGCGGCCTGATTCACGGCGTCTCCGATCCGGCCGCGCTCAAGCCCGTGCTCCGCGAGCTCTTCGAAGGGGAAGCACTCTGTGAGGCGGGAGACGAGGCGGACTGCATCTGGGTGATCGCGCGCGGCACGCTGGCCGCGCGGCAGGACCAAGACACAATCGTCGCCCGCACCGCGCCGGCAATCTTTGGGGAGCAGGGCGTGATCGACACGATCGGTCGCCGGCGCGCGCGTGTGGTTGCGCTGAACGGATTCGCCGAGGTTCTGGAGATCCGGAAGAGCGCGATCGATGCGCACCCTGATGCCGACCGCATCTGGCGAAACTGCGCGTGGATCGTCTGTCGCAAGCTCGACGAGTCCACAGCTGAATCGCAGCGCTATCGCGAAGAGATTCGGAGGCTCTATCGCCTTCTCCGCCTGTACGTCGGCGAGCACGCGCTCAGCGAAGGGAAGCTCGCGCCGCAACTCGCGGTAGATGGTCCGCGCAACGAGAAGGCTGTCATCTGGTTCTCAGACATTGTCGGATTTAGCAAATACTCGACGCTGATGAGTCCTTATCAAGCGGCGAGCTTCGCCCAGCAGTTCCTGACACCGCAGGTCGAAGCGATCGACCGTCGGCGCGGGTACATCGACAAATTCATCGGCGACGCGGTCATGGCCTATTGGGTCGTCTCGTCCAGCAGCGGGACGGAAGAATGCGAGGCGGCTCTGTCCGCGGCTCGCTCGGTGCTAGACGCCATTGGTGCCTTGTCGCTTGGCCCCGATCCGCTGCGCATTCGCATCGGCCTGCACATCGGCCGTGTCGCGGTCGGCAACTTCGGAACACCTTTGCGAAGCCAATTCACGCTGATCGGGCCGGAGGTCAACAAAGCTTCGCGCTTGGAAAGCAGCGGCGAGCCGCAGGTGGAGTCAGGAGGGCCACTAGGATCGATTCGCATGAGCGACGAGTTCTACGGACTTCTGTCAGACGCCTCGCAGGCACTTCTCGACGTAGAAGCCGTCGTCATCGCGAAGAACATCGGCTCGCTGCACCTTTTCACGACGAGCAAGTAATGTCGAACGCTGGCGACTCATTGTTACGCCGAC
>DASXIH010000476.1:0-6207 GCA_036498125.1 Thermoanaerobaculia bacterium | reverse complement strand
GGAACGCCGCGGCGTCGGCCGGCCACAGCGTCACGCTGACGCTGAGCAGCCATGACGACAACTACGCCGGCGACGCGACGTACACGTACTACGACGACGTCACCGTGACCACGACCGCCGGAGGCGACACCACCGCGCCGACAACCTCGATCACCGCTCCGACCAATGGCGCGACAGTCAGCGGCACGACCACCGTCAGTGCGAACGCTTCCGACAACGTCGGCGTGACAAAGGGCGAGTTCTACCTCGACGGCGCGCTGCAGTCGACCGACACCACCTCGCCGTACTCGTGGAGCTGGAACACCGCCACCGCGGCGAACGGCTCGCACTCCCTCGTCACGAAGGCGTACGACGCCGCCGGAAACATCGGCACCTCGTCGACCGTGACCGTCACCGTCTCGAACAGCACCGGCTCGCAGCAGCTCCTCGGCAACCCCGGCTTCGAGAACGGCTCGACGAATACCGCACCGTGGACGACGTCCTCCGGTGTCGTCGACAGCTCGACCGGCGAAGCCGCACACAGCGGCACGTGGAAAGCGTGGATGGACGGCTACGGCTCGGCGCATACCGACTCGATCCTCCAGACCGTCGCGATCCCGTCGACCGTCACCACCGCGACGCTCGCGTTCTGGCTGCACATCGACACGGCGGAAACGACCACCACCACGGCGTACGACACGCTGAAGGTCCAGATCCGCAACTCGGCGGGAACGGTGCTCGCGACGCTCGCGACGTACTCGAACCTGAACAAGAACACCGGATACGCGCAGAAGTCGTTCGACGTCTCGGCCTACAAGGGCCAGACGATCCAGGTATACCTCCTCGGCACTGAAGACGCGTCGGCGCAGACTTCGTTCGTCGTCGACGATTTCACGCTCAACGTGCAGTAAGCCTCTCTCCTCGGACCGGTAAAGGGAGCCCCGTGAAAACGGGGCTCCCTTTTGCACTATTGGCGGCCTGATGCCTCCGACCGAGGACGAAAAACAGGAAGCGGAAGAACGATCGGCGCCGACCGGCACCGTCGTCTACGAGGCGATCTTCAGCGAAGGCACCGCGGAGCTGGAACGCTCGACGCGCGCCCTGCTCTGGTCCGGACTCGCCGCGGGACTCTCGATGAGCTTCTCGTTCATCACGTCGTCCATCCTCCACGCGGCACTCCCCGACACGAAGTGGCGTGACCTCGTCGTCGCGCTGGGTTATCCCGTGGGATTCATCATCGTGATCCTCGGGAGGCAGCAGCTCTTCACCGAGAACACGCTCACCGTCATCCTCCCGCTGCTGACCAAACGGAACCGCGAGACGTTTCTGAACGTCTGCCGGCTATGGGCGGCAGTCCTCGTCGCCAACCTGATCGGAGCGATCCTCGTGGCGCTGGTGCTGGCAAAAACCGAGGTCGTGACGCAGGAGACCTTTCAAAGCATGCGCGCGCTGGCGAAGACGGCGCCGCAGGGCTCGTTCTCCGTCGTCTTTCTCCGCGGCATCTTCGCCGGCTGGCTGATCGCGATGACCGTCTGGCTGCTCCCCTACGCGGAGACCGCGCGCGTATGGGTGATCGCGATCATCACGTACGTGATCGGAGCGGCGCACTTCAGCCACGTCATCGCGGGCGCCGTCGAATCGGCCTTTCTCGTCATCACCGGCGGCAGCTCGTGGGCCGAGTTCGCGCTAGGGTTCTTCATCCCTTCTCTCCTCGGCAACATCGTCGGAGGGGTCCTGCTCGTCGCCGTCCTGAATCACGCGCAGGTGGTGGCCGGCACCGCCGAGTGACGCTTTCCGCGTAGCCTCCGTACCAACGTCAATGCGGTACGCGGCACTCTCATTCACGCTCGTTCTCCTGATCTTCGCGACGCCGCTTTCGGCAAGCTGGTATCCGGCCTGGAGCACCACCGACGTGCAGTTGTCCGTCGGCGAAAAAGCGCGTGTGACGGTGATCCCGACGTGGAGTGGTCTCGTCGACTACGGCGGAGGCGTGCACTGGACGTTCGCCAGTGACAACGCAGCCGTTGCGACGGCGAACGTGCGGCTCGACAGCACGTCACCGCAGCCGTTCGACGTCGTCGCCGTCGCCCCCGGCACGGTGCACATCCGCCTGAACGGGGACGGTTGGTCTTACGTGACGATCCGCGTCACGTGCGCTCCCGAATCCCCGGCCGTCGCCGCGGAGCCGGTTGTTCAGGCGCAACTCGGACGCGAGATCCATCTGGCGGTCGTCACGGAGTACGAGAACCGCTCGACGTTTCGCTGGTACCTCGGCAACATCGGAGATACCTCACATCCGCTTGGCAACAGCAGCGCCGAGGCGACGTACACGCCCGACTCCTTCGGAAGCCAGTACATCTGGGCCGAGGCGGCAACGACCTGCTTCACCAGCCAGGTGCAGTTCCGGGTCGACGTCTACCCGCGGCGACGCTCCGTCTCACACTAGCGTCATGTCTTCAACATCGCTCTTGTATTGACGCCGAAGGCGTCTCAGAAGGTAGCCAGGGGTCGCCGCAGGCGACCCCTGGGATACCCAGCAGATCATGTCGCACCCTGAAAGGGTGCCAGACAAACCTCGAGCCCCGCCGCCTCTGCCACCCTTCCAGGGTGGTTTTCTCTGCGATCTCCAACCAGGGGTCGCCGCCTCCGGCGACCCCTGGCTACCTTCTGAGACGCCTCCGGCGTCGGGAGCGCGATGGCCACTAGCGGCAGCCGCGCGCGAGCTGCTTCGCGATCTGCGCTGACGGATAGAGCGCGTGGGCGGCTTTCGCGTGTTCGCAGCGCGTTTTTCCGCCGCGAGCGAGACGGAGGTGGAGACGGAAGTTGCCGGGATCGATCTGGGATCCGTGCTCGAGCTGGGCGCGCGTGCGGGCGGTCGTGTAGATGTCCATCGCGATGAGCTGGGAGGCGCTGCGATAGGCACCGACGGCGGAGACGAGGATGAGCGCCACGAAGAGGAGCATGTTCGAGCGTTTCGCCGGCAGGATTGCCGGCGCCACGCTGGGGAGGGCACCCATCGCCCCAAAGACGATGTAGGCGGGGACGGCGGTCATCAGGACGGCGTCGAACAGACCGGCGACAAGCGCGCCGGCCACCACACCGAGGAGCGCAGCGGCGGCGAGCGCTTCATCAGCTTCGGTGGCGGAGAAGAGCTGGCGAATGCCGAGCCGGATGACGCCGAGGAAGAAGAGGCCGAGGAGGATCGTCGCCCAGGGACCACGCTCCGCGAGGAAGGCGACCCAGTCGCTGCTCGGCCAGGGATTCATCGTCATCCCCTGCTCGGATTCGTTCATCGACGGGTCGCTCGACGGCGCGCGCGTCGGGTACTCGACGGCCCAGTTGCCGGGGCCGACGCCGAAGAGCGGGTGGCGTACTGCGAGACCGAGGGTGTGTTCGTATTGGATAAGACGTCCGCGTCCGCTGCCTCCCGAATAGTCGGCGACCTTGTGGATCGACTCGAGGTACGGGTTCTTGCTCTTCCAGTGGAGCGCGTTCGGCAGGACGAGAACAGCGCCGATGGTGATGGCCGCCACGACGACCGTGAAGCCGAGGCGACGCCATGTGCGGCCGTCGCGACGGAGCGAGCGCGAAGCGACAAGCGCGAAGAGCAGCACCACCAGCATCGCGGCGAACGCGAGCCATGCGGCGCGGGAGCGCGTGATGACCAGCGACGCGGTGACGAGCGCGGTACCGATGGCACTCCAGAGAAACGTCCGGCGGCGGCGCGCGGTGATGGTCAGGAACAGCAGCAGCGGGAGGCCGAACGCGGCGACGTGTGCGATGAAGTTGCGGTTGCCGAGGGTGCCGCCGGGAGCGCGGTTCTCGGAGAAGAGCTCGATGTCGAGGCCGTAGGTCTGCAGCAGCGACGTGACGGCGGCGACGATCACCGCGAACGCGAGCGCGTTGACGAGGACGCGCCGGTGCGTCCGCGCGACCCAGTAAATCAGTACGCTCGAGACGCTCACCGCCAGGCCGCGGAGACCGAGCCAGCGATTCGTCGCGAAGAGCGCCGAGAGCGCGCTGAGGCCGAGGAAGCCGGCGAGGAGCCAGTCGAGCCGCGTCATCTCGAGGTCGCGCAAGCCGCGCCAGGCGAAGAGTGCGGCGAGAACCGCGGCGGCGTGCAGCACGAGCTCCTTAGCGACGAAGAAGCGATCGAGCTCGAAGGCGTGGAACGTCGAGACGGTGACGACGACGGCGATCGCGCCGATCTGAAGGATGCGCAGCGAAAGCCGCATTGCGGCGCGATCTTACCCGTACAGAACCGTTGGCACGGTTCATTCGTCAATATTCATCGATGAGCAGGCTGATACGTGACGAAGAGCTCGAACAGCTCGTTCGCGAGCTGAACCATGGGAACGAAGGGGGCAACGCGCCCCGGCCGATGCTGCAGACGGCGCCGCAGGCGGTGCCGGAAGGCAACCTGGAGCGGTTGCTGATCGAGATGACGCAGCGCGGCGCCAGCGATCTGCTCCTGATCGCCGGGAGCCCGCCGATCGCAAGGCTCGGCGGGCGGCTGGTCCGGATCGACGAGGGGCTGCTCGACGGGGACGACGTCGCGGCGTACTTCGCCGCCTTCCTGACGCCGCGGTTGCAGGAACAGCTCCGCGACAACGGCGCGGCCGACCTCTCGATCTACGTCAACCGCTACCGCTTCCGCGTGAACATTCATCGGCAGCGCGGCACGCTCGCGGCGTCGATTCGCGCGCTGCCGAGCGACGTGCCGACGCTGGCGCAGTTGCATCTGCCGGCGTCGCTGGCCGATCTCGTCAAACCGACGCGCGGACTGGTCCTCGTCTGCGGGCCCACCGGCTCCGGAAAGACGACGACGCTCGCCTCCCTCGTCGAGATCATCAACCACAGCGAGCAGCGCCACATCATCAGCATCGAAGACCCGGTGGAGTACGAGCATCGGAACGCGAAATCGGTGATCGAGCAGATCGAGATCGGACGCGACGCGCCGTCGTTCGCCGCCGCGTTGCGCGCCGCGCTGCGGCAGGACCCGGACGTGATCCTCGTCGGCGAGATGCGCGATCTCGAGACGGTGTCGATCGCGCTGACGGCCGCCGAGACGGGGCACCTCATCCTCTCGACGCTCCACACGAGCGACGCGGCGCAGGCGATCCACCGCATCATCGACGTCTTCCCGCCGCAGCAGCAGAACCAGATCCGGCAACAGCTCGCGCTGTCGCTCAACGCGATCGTGATCCAGCAGCTGATTCCGCGCGCCGATAACGGGGGGCGCGCGGTGGCGGTCGAGGTGCTGCTCGCCAACCAGCCGGTGCGGAATCACATTCGAGGCAACAAGCTGCAGCAGTTCGCCACCGAGATCACGATGGGAAAGCGCCAGGGGATGATCTCGTTCGAAGACTCGCTCGTGGCGCTCCTGCGTCAGGGGCTGATCACCGTCGACGACGCCCGCAACCGCGCTTCGAGCCCGGAAGAATTGGACAGCCTGCTCCGCGCTTAGAATGCGCCCGATGCGGCGCGCTTCAATCGATCTGGCGTTCCTCGCCGCGCTGACGCTGCTCACCAACTTCCTCTACTTCGCCTACAGCGACGGCGACTTCTTCTACCCCGACTCACGCACATACATCGAGCCGGCGCAGTCGATGCTCGCGGGCCAGGGGTTCGTGCGCGCCAACGGGATCATCGAGACGTTTCGCACGCCCGGCTACCCGCTGTTCCTGATGCTCTTTCGCAACCTCACGGCGGTCGTCGTCGTGCAGCATCTGATGAACGCCGCGCTGGCGATCGCGATTTACCTCTTCGCGCGACGGCGCTTCTCCCGCGGCATCGCGATCGCCGCGGCCGTCCTCTTCGCGCTCGACCCTCCGACGATTCACTACGCGAACAAGGTACTGACCGAGACGCTGTTCACGGCCGGGCTGTTCGCGTTGATCTGGCTGGTTTTGCGCGAGACGCACGCCCCTCACCCGGCCTTCGGCCACCCTCTCCCGAAGGGAGAGGGAGAAACAAGAACAAGAACACACCCCTCTCCCTCGGGAGAGGGTGCCGCGAAGCGGCGGGTGAGGGGCGTGCCTCTCGCGATGATCGCGATCGGTCTTCTCTCCGGCGCCCTCGTGCTCATTCGTCCCGCCGCCATCCTCTACTTTCTCATCGTTGCGATCGTGATCGGGCGGCGGAAGCAAGTCGCGCTTTTCGTCATCGCAGCCCTCCTCCTTCCAGTCGCATGGGCGGCGCGGAACAAGGCGCGGACCGGGGTGTTCG
>DASXIH010000475.1:0-3586 GCA_036498125.1 Thermoanaerobaculia bacterium | reverse complement strand
CGACTGCCATCTCACCGCTGGGGAAACGATCTTCATCGGTGAGATCAAAGCCACCATGACCGTGTCGAGCGACGGCCAGCAGCCGTTCATGCTCCCGCGGGGCGCCGAGCCGCGCTTCCTCGTCCGCAACCGGCGCGACGGCGACCGCTTCCATCCCCTCGGCGCCCCGGGCTCGAAAAAGCTGAAAGACTTCCTGATCGATCGCAAGATCCCCCTCGAGCAGCGCGACCGGCTGCCGCTGCTCGTCTGGAGCGGAGAGATCGTCTGGATCGCCGGGGTGGAGATCTCGGAACGGTTCAAAGTTCGCGACGAAGGTGGCGACCTCTACGTAGCGACGATAGACTACGGCGCGAAGTGATCGAGCAGCTCTTCAGCGCGGAGGAGATCGCAGGACGCGTCGCTGCGATCGGGAGCGGCATTCGCGCCCAGGCCGGAGACGGCGAAGTCTTCCTCCTCGGCATCCTCAAAGGGGCGTCCGTCTTCCTCGCCGACCTGATGCGCGCCATCGACGGCGCCGTCACGTACGGCTTTATCGACGTCGTCCGCGACGAAGCCGACACCGGCGTCGCCTCGGCGCTCGAAATCGACTTCGTCAGCTACACCAACATCACGGGCCGGGACGTCTACGTCGTCAAGGACATCGTCTCGACCGGCGTGATCGAGAACTACCTCCTCGCTCAACTGCGGCTGCACGGCCCGAGATCGCTGCGCCTCGTCGCGCTGCTCGACCGTCCGAGCCTCCGGACCGTCGACCTGACCGTCGACTTCAAGGCGTTCGACACCGACGGCGGCTCGTACGTCGGCTACGGCCTCGAGCTTGATACGCATCACGGAAATCTCCCGTGGATCGGGCGCATCATCGAGACGGGATGACCTTCGCCATCGCGCTTTTTCTCGCCGCCGCCAACCTCTGCACCGTTCCGGCCGAGGTGCAGAAGGACGTCGCCAAGCGCTTCCCGGGGTATCGGATCGCAGCCGGCGATCCGTGCGCGCACGTCGTCCGGGCCGATTTCGACTGCAACAAGATGGACGACTACGCGCTCCTCATCGAGCATGCGAAGACGGGCCGGGTGCTGCTGGTGACGGCGCTGGCGTCGAAGAAGGGGAACTTCCTCGAAGTCCACCGCGTGGGCGATCTCGGGAAGAGCGGCACCGCCCGCATCGCGCTCGTCCCGGCACCGAAAGTGAAAAAAGCCGGGTGCAAGGCGGTCGCGTTCGGCGACAAGCTGTTGTATCGGGTCGGGAACGACTGGAAGGTGAAATGAGTGTGGCGCCGGCAGAAACTCGATCGGGGCAACTTGCAAGACTCCCCCTCTCCCACCGGGAGAGGGTGCCGCGAAGCGGCGGGTGAGGGGCGTGGCGCCGCCGGAAACTCGATCGGGGCAACTTGCACGCCCCTCATCCGGCCTTCGGCCACCTTCTCCCGAAGGGAGAAGGAGCTCGCCGCGAAGCGGCGGGTGTGGGGCGTGGCGCCGGCAGAAAACCCGTTCGAGGCGACATGGACGGCTCGCTCCTTCGAGCACACCGACACAGAAACTTCACCTCCGCCCCAGCGTAGAATTCCACTCAGGCGCAGCACGTTACGCTAGCGCAGTGTGTTTATGAGTGGCATACCTGAAGCATCGGCGGTCACTCCGGAGGCGATTCGTTGAATTCCACGGTAAAAACAGCACTCCTTTGGGTTGTCATCATCGTGCTGGTCTTCCTCCTCTGGAGCCTCTTCCAGACGACGAAGGGAACGAGCAACCCGATCAACTTCAGCCAATTCATCGACCGCGTGAACGCCAAGCAGGTCGAAAAGGTCACCATCCGCGGTGACGAGATCCACGGCGAGTACAAGACGGCGGTCCAGGGCTCGAAAGAGTTCCACCTCAACGCGCCCGCCAACTACCCGCAGATGATCGACATGCTCAAAGCCAACGGCGTGTCGATGGAGTTCGAGCCGAAGGGCGACGCGCCGTTCATCACGGCGCTGATCACCTGGGCCCCGGTCCTCTTCCTGATCGGCCTCTGGATCTTCTTCATGCGCCAGATGCAGGCCGGCGGCAACAAGGCGCTCTCGTTCGGCAAGTCGAAGGCGAAGCTCCTCTCCGGCAGCGCGAAGAAGGTGACGTTCAAGGACGTCGCCGGCGTCGACGAGGCGAAGCTGGAGCTGCACGAGATCATCGAGTTCCTCAAAGAGCCGCAGAAGTTCACGAAGCTCGGCGGCAAGATCCCGAAGGGCGTCCTCCTCATGGGCCCTCCGGGCACCGGCAAAACGCTCCTCGCGCGCGCCATCGCTGGTGAAGCGAACGTCCCCTTCTTCTCGATCTCCGGCTCGGACTTCGTGGAGATGTTCGTCGGCGTCGGCGCCTCGCGCGTCCGCGACCTGTTCGAGCAGGGGAAGAAGAACGCGCCGTGCATCATCTTCATCGACGAGATCGACGCCGTCGGCCGGCACCGCGGCGCAGGCCTCGGCGGCGGGCACGATGAGCGCGAGCAGACGCTGAACCAGCTCCTCGTGGAGATGGACGGCTTCGAGTCGAACGAAGGCGTCATCCTGATCGCCGGCACCAACCGTCCGGACGTTCTCGATCCCGCCCTCCTCCGCCCCGGCCGTTTCGACCGGCGCGTCGTCGTCGATCTGCCGGATCTGAAGGGCCGCGAAGGCATCCTCCGCGTCCACACGCGCAACATCCCGCTCGCGGAAGACGTCGACATGCCGATCATCGCGCGCGGCACGCCGGGCTTCTCCGGCGCCGACATCGCGAACCTCGTCAACGAGGCGGCGCTCAACGCGGCGCGTTACGACAAGAAGAAGGTGCAGATGGTCGACTTCGAGTTCGCCAAGGACAAGGTCCTGATGGGCGTCGAGCGGAAGTCGATGATGATGTCCGACCGCGAGAAGCGGAACACCGCGTACCACGAGTCAGGTCACACGATCGTCGCCGCGATGCTCCCGGCGGCCGACCCGCTGCACAAGGTCACGATCATCCCGCGCGGCCGCGCCCTCGGTCTCACGCAGCAGCTCCCGACCGAGGACAAGTACTCGTACTCCAAGCGCTACCTCGACGCCATGCTCGCCGTCCTCATGGGCGGTCGCATCGCGGAAGAGGTGTTCATGAACGAGCTCACGACCGGCGCCGGAAACGACATCGAGCGCGCGACCGGCATGGCGCGCAAGATGGTCTGCGAGTGGGGTATGTCGGACCTCGGTCCCGCCACGTTCGGCAAGAAGGAAGAAGCGATCTTCCTCGGCCGCGAGTTCGCGCAGCATCAGGACTACTCTGAGGCGACCGCGATCGAGATCGACAAAGAAGTGCGCCGCATTCTCGACCGCGCGTACAAGACCGCGCACGACATCATCACCGGCAACAAGACGGCGCTCGACAAGATCGCCCGCAAGCTGCTCGAGCGCGAGACGCTCGAAGGGTGGGAAGTCAATCAGATCCTGATCGAAGAGACCGGCCAGGATTACCTGAAGATGAAGGAGTACTACCCCGAGGAGACCGCCGGCGAGAAGATGACCATCGCGCCGGGTTCGGGGCCGTCGACGGACGTCCCGACGCCTGTCGCGCCGCCTGCGCAGGGCTCTGGAAGTACCCCC
>DASXIH010000474.1:0-3423 GCA_036498125.1 Thermoanaerobaculia bacterium | reverse complement strand
CCTGCACGAGCGTCTTCGGCAGATGGGTTCCCATCAAAATCGCGAGTAACAAGCCGTTTGTCGACGTCCGGGTGGCGGGGTCGGCGCCGCAGCAGTTTTTCTTCGACACCGGCTCGAATGAGTCGCTCATCGATCCGTTGCTGGCGAAGACCCTCGGGTTCAAGGTGGTTGAGTCGACCGAGGGGAATCCGGGCGTCGGCAATGCGAGCACGACCTTTCTGAAGTATGACCCGCCGGCTTGCGAGGAGGTGGCGGGGGCGGCGGTTCCGGACATTCATTTCATCGGCTTCGATCTCTCGACGATCGCGTCGGTCGAAGGCCTGCCGGTGCACGGCACCGTCGGCGGTGAGTTCATCCACAACTTCGTCTTCGTGATCGACTACGAGCATCTTCGGCTGCAGGCGCTCGATCCGGCGAAATTCGGGTACCACGGCGACGGGATCGTGCTGCCGATTGCCGTCAACGGCCAGATCTTCACGAAGGTCCGCATTCGCAAACGTTCGGGCGAGGTCGTCACCGGCACTTTCTTTGTCGATACGGGGACGCGCACCGCGCTGTCGCTCAATGCGCCATTCACGCGATCCAACCACCTTCTCGACGGCGAGACCGTCATCCCCGAGGCGACGCTCGGCGTCGGAGTGGGCGGCGAGAGTCTCGCGAGCGTCTTACGCCTCGCCGACGTCGAGATCGGAGGGCTGCATCTTCACGACGTCGTCGCGACAGCGTCGCACGACGAGAAGGGAGTTTTCGCGGATCCCAATCTCGCCGGGATCATCGGCGGCGACGTGCTCCGGAAATTCACTGTGATCCTCGACTATCCGCACAAGAGGGTGATCCTGGAGAAGACGCGCAATTCCAATACTCCGTTCTTGTACGACGCCGCGGGTGTCTTCCTGGTGGCCCAAGGTGCGAATTACGACCGCATCCGGATTCTGCGCGTCGTCCCCGGCTCGCCGGCCGCCGATGCGGGCCTCCTGAAGGGCGACACGATCGAGATGATCGACGGCAAGCCGGCCGGCGTCCTCGATGACGTGCGATCGCTCTTCCTCCGTCCGGGCGTGACGTATCGCCTCCGCGTTTCGCGTGACGGGAAGCCGTTCGAGAAGACGTTGCGGACCGTCGATCTGCTCAAGAGTCCCGCGGCGACGCGCAAGATGCCCGCAAACCAAACACCGCGAGCTTCGGGCGTCCGCCTCTCCAAGGGACAATCGGGGGGGGGCGACGAATACTGACGGCGGCGGATAATTATTGAGGCGCTTCGCGAGGGAAGACGCGTTTACGATAGGGTTTGATGACCGCGCAAGAGCTTGCAGAGACTTACGACGGGAAGATCGTCATGAAGCGCGCCAAGGCTACAGGGGTCGATTTCATGGTTCTCTTTCTTCTCATGGCCGCAGCCGGCGCTCTTTTCAACCCTCGCGAGTTGAGTACCGCGGTCTTGATCTGTTTCGCCCTCTCCGCGGCTTACTATCTGCTGACGGAGTCGCTGTTCGGTCGAACGCTCGGGAAGGCCGTCCAGGGTCTCGTCGTCGTGAATGACGAAGGAGCGAAGCCGTCATTCGCAGCGGTGGTCCTCAGGACCGTTCCCCGTTTGCTGGAAGTGAATCCCATCCTCTTCGGCGCCGCTCCGGCAGGGGTCATCGCGAATTTCTCATCGTCACATCAGCGCCTCGGAGACCTGCTCGCCGGGACGTTCGTCGTCGCGAAGAAAGACCTCCCGCGGATCACGCATTCGCCATTCACCGGTGGAGTCATCGAAGAATGAGCGATCCCCGCCCCGAGCACTGGTTCGTTGCGCCGTACTTTCTGGTGCCGGACGTCGTTACCGCCGCGCACTACTACCGCGACACGCTCGGCTTTTCGTTCGAGCGTTTCTGGGGAGAGCCGCCGTCGTTCTGCATGGTCCGGCGCGGAGGCATCGTCATCATGCTGTCGGAGATCGAGGACGCGTCGCTCGTGCGGCCGAACAACAGCGCCAATCGCGAAGGCGGTGCGTGGGACGCGTACATCTGGGTGGCTGATGCCGACGCGCTGCACGCCGAATTTGTCAGCAAAGGGGCGACGATCGCGCGGGCTCTCTGCAACCAGGAGTACGGCTGCCGCGATTTCGACATCCTCGACCTGAACGGCTACCGGCTCTGCTTCGGCCAGGACCTCGGGTAGGCGCTCTCTCATCCGCCGCCGTAGAGTGATCGCATGATGGAGATCGGACGCGTTTGTGAAGTGGTGCGGTATCCCGTCAAGTCGATGGCGGGGATTCCGACGGAGTCGGCGGCGCTCGGGTGGCACGGGCTCGAGGGCGACCGGCGGTTCGCGTTCCGGCGCATCGGGGACGAGAGCGCGTTTCCTTTTCTCACCGCCGGGCGGTTCCCAGAACTGATTCGATACCGGCCGGTGGCGATCGACGAGAAGACGCTGGAACCGGCGCGCGTGATCACGCCGGACGGCGCCGAGGTTGCGTTGCGCAGTCCGGAACTGCAGGCGCAGATCAGCGAGCGGTTTGGGAAGGGCAACGTCGAGCTGATGAAGCTCAAGCTCGGCATCTTCGACGAGGCGCCGGTCTCGGTGATCACTCTCGCGACGATCGCCGGGATTGGCCGCGAGGCGGGGATGGAGCTCGACCGGCGGCGGTTTCGCGCGAACGTTGTCCTCGAAACGGAGAACGCCGAGGTGTTTCAGGAAGATGCGTGGGTTGGCGGGACGCTGATGATCGGTGAAGCGGCTGTCGCTGTCACCATGCGCGACGAGCGCTGTGTGATGGTCAACCTCGATCCCGATACCGCCGAACAGGACCCGCGCGTCATGAAAGCCGTCGTCAAGATGAGCGACAACTACGCGGGCGTGTACGCGACGGTCGTCCGAACCGGCACGGTGCGGGTCGGAGATCGCGTGAGGTTGGCCTAACCCTTCCGCAGCATCGCGAGACACCGCACCACCTCTGCGACGCTCCACGCCTGCGCGGCGCAGCCGCGGGGGTGGTAGGGCGACTCGGCATCGAAGATCTCGCTGATCGTGCCGATGCAGGCGTCGCCGAGGTGGTCGCGGAAGGGGTCGAGGAACTCGAGGGCGCTTTCCGTGTCGTTCGGGTGGACGCGGAGCCAGGCGTTGATGAACGGGCCGATCAGCCACGCCCAGACGGTGCCTTGGTGATAGGCGGCATCGCGCGAGCGGAGGTCGCCGTCGTACGTCGGCTTGTAGCCGGGGGATCCGGGAGCGAGCGAGCGGAGGCCGAACGGCGTCAGCAGCTTCTCCTTCGTCACCTCGACGATCCGCTTCCAGTGCTTCTCGTCGAGCACCGGAAAGTCGAGCGAGAGGGAGAAGATCTGATTCGGCCGCAGCGCCGCGTCGTTCGGATCGACGACGTCGTAGAGGTAGTCGCCCTCTTCGTACCAGAACCGCGCGTTGAACGACTCGCGAGTCCTC
>DASXIH010000473.1:0-3194 GCA_036498125.1 Thermoanaerobaculia bacterium | reverse complement strand
GTCGAGAGCGAGCAGGGGAAAGGAACGACTTTCTACTTCACCCTTCCGGCGGATCGGAACGACAGCGCCGCCACGCGCGACGTCAGGCGGGCGGCGGAATCTCCAGCACCTCGCTGACCGAAAGCTCCGCGAAGAGCCGGATCAGGCGGCGCCCCTCGTCGTCCGATGCCTGATAGACGCGCTGCAGCCGCTGCACGTCGTCCGGATCGACGCCGCGCGCCACCGTGAATCCGACCGGCGGCTGCTCCGGCAGAAAGACCGCGCGCTTCTGCCACCCCTTTTCATCGAGGCGGTAGCAGATGTAGTCCGCGTCCTTGCCGCGGACCGTCTTGTCGCCATCGATCCTCTGCGGGATCTGACTCGCCGAGACCGACCGCCTCGCGAGCGCGCGGGTGACGAGCGTCGCCAGCATCGCCCTGAGATGATCGCCCGACTCGCCGAGCGCGCCGCGGAAGCGGACGCCCGACTCCATCCCGCTGCCGGGGTACTTCGACTCCTGGCTCGCGGTCGTCCGTACCACCTCGCACTTGAGCGCGATCTCCTGACCCTCGAACGAGAACCGGAGCTCGCCCGCGTCGCGGTCGAGCTTGTCCGCATGATGGAGCCGCGCCCCGAGGACGCCGATCTCGATCAACGACACCGGCGTCACCGCGTACGAAGCAGGAACGGGAGGGTCGACGCGGAGACGCTGAAATTCTCGACGCTCTGCGCCCGCCTGCATGGCGGGATTGTATTACCGCGCGGGCTCGAGGCGCATCGACGCCAGGTACGTCTGGCGGATCTGGTTCCGGAAGCTGCGGGCGTGCTCGCTGACGCGCTGCACGTACTCGCGCGTCTCCGCGTACTCGGGGACGCAGTTGCAGCGCTCGACCACCCCTTCGCCGGCGTTGTAGGCGGCGAGAGCGATCTTCTGGTCGGGGAAGCGGTTCATGAGATACCGGAGGTACCGCGACCCGGCGGCGATGTTTTCGGCTGGGTTGAAGAGATCGGAGACGCCGAGGTCCCGGCCGGTGCTCGGGACGATCTGCATCAACCCGGTGGCCTGCTTCTCCGACACGAGGCGGACGCGGAAATCCGACTCCGCCTGGACGACCGCCGCGACCAGCTCGGGCGGCAGGTGATTGCGCTCCGCCTCCCGATAGATGATCGGCCCGTACGGGACATTGGCCGCGAAGAACTCCTCCTTCGCGGTCGCGAGGGTGAAGCGCGTCGGTGCCGTCGCGGGGGCGAGGAACTCCTGCTTCCCGCGCGGCGTGGTGAAGATGCGGAACTGGTCCCGCGCCTTCCGCTCCAACGATGCGATCTGCTTGACGACCGACGGCGCGATGGCGACGTTCATCGCCTCGATCGGGATTCCGATCGCGCCGAAGGCGAGCGGAAGGCCGATCAGCAGCGCCACGCCGTTATGGCTCACGTGGCGGACGACCCTTTGCGTCAATCGCAAGGAACGGCGCCAGAGCTTCCGCTCCTGCGCCGCGTGCCGCTGGCAATCGCAAATAATCCGTACGTCGTGATACCGCATCCAACCGGGCGCTAAGGGCAAAAGGCGGACCAGTTTTGAGGTTATCTGCAATAACTCTTTGACGGATCGATAGTTCGGGCCGCGTTGCGCTATGCGAAAAGCGGCTTCGTTTGATCGTTGAAGAGCACGTAGAGCGTGTAAAGCCCGATGGCAGTCCCGATTGGGAATCCAAACAGGTGCAGAAAGCCGAGGATGATCGTGAGGATGCGCGCCCACTCACGGTGCTTCAGAAGTCCGATCCCCGCGATGATGCTCGGGATCGAGAGGATCACGAAGAAAGCGGCGAGCGCGGTACCGACGATGCCGGTGATGAATATCGCCTGGCGGTCACCCGAGAGCAGGCCCGAGCCGCCGACGATCCCGAAGAAGAAAAGTCCGAGGACGATCAGGATCGCGCCGAAGATGATGTAGACGAAACCGAGGATCCGGACGTGCGTGTCCATGTCCTAGTGTACCTCCGGTGGAGGTACGGTCGAAGTGGTGTCCGAGTTTGTGGTCACCGCGGTGTCGGTGGTCTCGGTCGTCGCTGTGGTGACGGTCGTCGCGGGTGACGCGGTGTCGCTCGGCGGCGTCTGCTGCAACGCGGTGTCAGTCACCGGCGGCGCGGCCGGCTTCTTCTCCGTCAGCACCTCGCTCTCCGCGAGATATCCCCAGCGCCGGAGCCGCGAGAGGATCATCCGCTGCCGGGCGCGGAGACGCTTGTTCGGCGACGACGCGACCATCATCTGCGGATTCGGCAGGCACCCGGCCAGCAGCGCCGCCTCGCGCGGCGTCAGCGACGATGCCGGCTTGTGGAAGTAGAACCGCGCCGCCGCCTCGGCCCCGTACACCCGCTCGCCCATCTCCACCACGTTCAGGTACAGCTCCAGGATTCGCTTCTTCGTCAGGTGCCGCTCCAGCGCCATCGCGAGGAAGTACTCGCGGACCTTCCGCAGCGGATTGCGCGACGGCGAGAGGTAGAGGTTCTTCGCGAGCTGCTGCGTGATCGTCGAGCCGCCGTGCGTGATCTGCTTCCGCTTCCAGTCGCGCTCGAACGCCTCCTGCATCGCCTTCGTATCGACGCCGCTGTGCTCGTAGAAGCTGTTGTCCTCGGCCACCAGGACTCCGCGGCGCAGGTACGGCGAGATCCGGCCGTACGCCACCGGCGTGTACTGCAACGTGTCGTCTTTCCCCTCGCTCCGGAGCTCCGCCCGCCGGATGTCCATGAACGCCGTCGTCTTCGGGAACCCGCTCTTCAGCTCCTCCACGCTCGGGAACGTCACCCACTCATACGCGACGTATGCGAGGAGCACGATGACGATCAGCAGAAAGATGCGCCGCATCACGCGTCATTCTATGGATTCTTCCCTCTCCCTCCGGGAGAGGGTGGCGCCGAACGAAGTGAGGTGCCGGGTGAGGGGCGCGGCGCTCGCGATGAACGTGCGAAACGCGCTCGTCGCATCTTGCACGCCCCTCACCCGCCGCTTCGCGGCACCCTCTCCCGGAGGGAGAGGGAGGGCTATGATGAAAGGCATGAGACGGCTGTCTCTCTTGCTCGCGCTTCTGCTCGTGGCGGCATCGGCTTCCGCGCTCACGCAGCCGCGGCGGCCGACGATCGCGTTGCTCGATCTCGCGCCGCAGTTCGAGATGCAGGTCGAGGCGTTCGGTGCGATGCGCGATTCGTTGAAGGTCG
>DASXIH010000472.1:0-8250 GCA_036498125.1 Thermoanaerobaculia bacterium | reverse complement strand
GGGAGAGGGTGGCCGAAGGCCGGGTGAGGGGCGTTCCGATTACACTTCGCGCCCGTGATGCGCTGTCACTTACTCTGCTCTTCCTGCAGCACTCGCTACGAAATCGGTGAACTGATCAATGTCTGCACGAGGTGCGGGATGCCGCTCCTCGTGCAGTACGACCTCGCGCCGAATCCCGCCTTGCGCGACGAGATCCGTACGCGCCGCGCCGACATGTGGCGCTACCGCGAAGTGCTCCCGGCAAACGACGAGCGCGAGATCGTTACGCTCGGCGAAGGGATGACTCCCCTCCTGCCGTCGACGAAGCACGAGAACGTCTGGATCAAGGACGAGTCGAAGAATCCGACGCGCTCGTTCAAGTCGCGCGGCATGGCGGCGGCCGTGACGATGGCGAAGAAGCTCGGCGCGCGATCGCTTGCCGCGCCGACCGCCGGAAACGCCGGAGCGGCGCTGTCGGCCTACGGCGCACGCGCCGGCCTCCCCGTCTTCGTGGCAATGCCGATGGACACGCCGAAGTCGATCGTCGACGAGTGCCGCAACTACGGCGCGCAGGTCGAGATGGTCGCCGGCGTCATAACCGACGCAGGCAAGCGCGTCGCGCAGTTCATCAAGGACAACGGCGGCTTCGATCTCTCGACGCTGAAAGAACCGTATCGCGTCGAGGGAAAGAAGATCATGGGCTACGAGTTGCTCGAAGACCTCGGCAGTCTCCCCGACGTGATCCTCTATCCGACCGGCGGCGGTACCGGCCTGATCGGCATGTGGAAGGCGTTCGACGAGATGGAGCGCCTCGGCTGGATCGGCCCTGCTGAACAAATGCCTCGGCCGCGGATGTTCAGCGTCCAGTCCTCCGGCTGCGCGCCGATCGTCCGCGCCTACGACCAGGGCCTCGAGAAAGCGCCCGAGTGGGAATCGCCGCACACCGGCGCGTGGGGACTCCGCGTCCCGCGCGCGATCGGCGATTTCCTGATGCTGCGCGCGATCCGCGACTCGAAGGGCGGCGCGGTTGCGGTCGACGAAGCGGCGATCGAGCCGGCCGCCGCCGAGGTGCGGCGGACGGAAGGTATCGATGCGGGCCCCGAGGCGGGCGCGGCGTTTGTTGCGTTGCAGATGCTGCGGGACCGCGGCGAGATCTCGAGCCGGGAGCGCGTCGTCGTCTTCAATACGGGTGGAGACAAGTACCGCGGCTGATGTCAACGGAGGGCGTACCATCTCCGTCACATACGGAGCCGCCATGACTCAACTCGCGAAGCTTGCGCGCGTCCTCGCGTTGTTCTGCATTGCCGGCCACGCATTCGGAGCGTGTCCGACGCCGGCCCCCATGCCGCTCGCTCCGATGAACGGCGCGACCATCTCTACGCAGCCGATCACGTTCCAGTGGAGCGCGTCCTCCGGAGCGACCAGCTATCACCTCTTCCTGCAGAACGGCAGCGACGACTTCCAGGACATCGCCGACACGACGGCCACCAGCGTGCAGCGCCTCGTCCCGACCGGGACGAACAACTGGTACGTCCTCGCAAAGTACGCCTCGTGTCCCGATCAGAAGTCGGGCATCTTCACGTTCACCGTCCCGGCGAACATTTGCTCGTCGCAGACGACGCCGATCACGCTCACCGGGCCGGCTAACGGCGCGACGGTGGCGTCGCCGGTCACCTTCTCATGGCAAGCGGTCGCCGGCGTCTTCTCGTATCGGATCTGGATCGACCTCGGCGATCAGAACCCGACCATCATCGCGACGACGACGTCGACCTCCGCCTCCGTTCACCTGCCGGCCGGAGCCGTCGAGTGGTGGGTGGAAGGGACCGGAGGCACCACAACGTGCGGCGGCGCGATCAGCGCCCACTCCAAGATCACAGTGCAGAGCGCGACGAACTGCGGATCGAACGCCGCGCCGTCGCTTGTCGCGCCGTCCGGAAACGTCAATCCGGACGTCACGTTCCAGTGGAGCGCCACGCCCAACGCTGTCGCCTATCGCGTCTGGCTTGCACCCTCGGGGCAGCCGTTCGACGACATCACACTCACGCACAACACCAGCTACGAACAGACGCTCACGCCGGGCAGCTACAGCTGGTACGTCCAGGCTTACTTCGACGGCTGCCCGCCGGTCACCTCGGCGACAGGACAATTCACGATCAACCAGGCGGCGTGTCCGACGACGCCTCCCTCGACGATCACCCCGGCCGACGGCGCGACCAACGTCGCCTCTCCTGTGACCTTCACCTGGACGCCGGTGAGCGGTGCGACGCGCTACCGCGTCTTCGCCCGCACGAACGACCTCGGCACGCACATCCTCCTCGGCGAGACCGACGGCACCACGCTCACGAAGGCGCTCCCGGCCGGCCACATCGGCTGGCACGTCACGGCAATCTTCGACGCGTGTCCCTCGGTGAAGTCCGCCGAGGTGCACTTCACCATTCCTCAGTCGCAGAACTGCACGAATGCGCCGGCGCAGCTGCTCGCCCCCGCCAACGGCGCGACGATCTCCACGCAGCCGGTCACCTTCGACTGGAGTGACGTGAGCAACGCGGCCGGCTACGTGCTCGTCCTTCGCGTCAACGACGGCGCCGCGACGCCGGTCACCGAAACGACCGACACCGAATTCACCAAGCACCTTCCGGAGGGGAAGGTCGAGTGGTGGGTCATCACGTTCATCAACGGCTGCAGCACGGCCGAGTCGCCGCACTCCACCTTCACGATCCCGGCGACCACCTGCCCCACCAGCGCGCCGCTCCTCCTCTCGCCGCGATATTCAGGCGTCGTCACCTCTCCCGTCATCTTCCAGTGGACTCCGGTCAACGGCGCGACGCGCTACCGGGTCTGGGCCGTTGCGAGCGACGGAACGGAGAGCATCATCGACTCCACCGACCAGACGCAGGACAAGCTGCGGCTTCCGAGCGGCAGCATCCAGTGGTTCGTCGAAGCGGTCGTCGGCACGAGCTGTCCCACGCTGCGCTCCGCGCTCTCGCCGCTCAAGATCATCGACGTCCCGGCGTGCGCCACGCCGGCCCGGCCATCGGTGGAAGCGCCCGGCGCCGCGGTCTCCGGTTCGCGCTACACCGTGCGCTGGACGAACGTGCCGAACGCCGGCTCGTACGAGTTGCAGGAAGCGACGAAGGCGGACTTCAGCGACGCGACCACGACGACCGTCACCGACAACTCGATGACGTTCACGCACACCGCGACGGCCATCACCAGGTATCTCTACCGCGCCCGCGCCGTCAGCTCGTGCAGCGACGCGCATGGCCGCTACTCCGACGTCGTCGCCGTGACGATCCTCCCGCAGCGGCCGTCGTCTTCCCAGCAGCACGTGAGCGCCGAGTTCGGAGGAACGAACCCGGTGACGCAGACGATTTTCCTGAAAGGACAGTCGTCGCCGGTGACGTTCTCGGCGTCATCGAACAAGCCGTGGATCACGATCACGCCGTCCTCCGGAACGCTGCCGACCGCAGGCACGTCCATCACCGTCACCGCCGATCCGAAGCAGCTCAACCTCGGCACGAACACCGCCACGATCACGATCACGTACGCCGGCGCGAGCTCCGTTCCGGGAGCGTCGATCATGGCGAGCACCAGCACGGCGGTGCCGCTCTCCGTCTCGCTCGTCACGCCAGTGGCTCTCGGCGGCAAGACCGACCCGCCGCCCGACTCGCTGATCATCCCGGCAGTCGGACACGCGGCCGGCGTCGGCGACTCGCTCTTCGAGTCCGACGTCCGCGTCGCGAACACCTCGGCGCAGGTGATGAAGTACCAGGTCAACTTCACGCCGACCGCCACCGACGGCACGTCGACCGGCAGTTCGACGACGATCCAGATCGATCCCGGCGCCACGCTCGCGCTCGACGACATCCTCGCCAGCTTCTTCGGCTCGACCTCGACCACCGCCCTCGGCACGCTGGAGCTCCGCCCGCTGACCTCGACCTCCTCCAACGGCGCGTTCACGAACCTCGGACAGACGCTGACCACCGTCGCCTCCAGCCGCACTTACAACTTCACGGCGAACGGCACCTTCGGCCAGTTCATCCCCGCGATTCCGTTCTCGCAGTTCATCGGCAACACCAGCGGCGTGCTCTCGTTGCAGCAGATCGCACAGTCCGCCGCGTACCGGACGAACTTCGGTCTCGTCGAAGCCGCCGGCGAGCCGGCAGACGTTGTGCTCACCGTCTTCGACAACGCAGGCACCGTCCTCGGCACGATCAACCAATCGCTGCTCCCGAGCGAGCACCTGCAGCTCAACTCCCTCCTCGCCGCGCACAACCTCGCACTCACCGACGGACGCGTCGAGGTCGCGGTTACGTCGCCGACCGGCAAGGTGTCCGCCTACGCGTCGACCATCGACAACCAGACGAACGATCCGCTGATGGTGTCGCCCGTGCTGAGACCGTCCGAGGCGTCGACGCGGTTCGTGCTGCCCGGCGTCGGCGACTTCGACTCGGGGTTCGCGCATTGGAAGAGCGACGTCCGCATCTTCGACAGCGGATCGGCCGACACGCCGGTCACGATGTCGTACTACGCGCAGGGGAAGGCGAACCAGCCGATCACGATCACCTCCAGCGTGAAGGCGGGACAGGTGCTCTCGCTCGACAACTTCATCGCCGCGCAGATGCCGCAAGCCGGGACGAACACCGCCGGCTCGCTCGTCGTCAGCACTCCCTCGAATTCCAGCCTCGTCGTCACCGGCCGGACCTACACCGACACCGGCAAGGGGACGTACGGCCAGTTCATCCCGGCCGTGACGCCCACCGATTCCGTCGGCCTGAACGAGCGGACGCTCCAGATCCTGCAGCTGGAGCAGTCGAGCCGGATGCGCACCAACATCGGTATCGCCGAGACGAGCGGGAACTCGTGCAGCGTCCAGATCTCGATCATCCTCCCCGACTCGCGCGTCACGCCAGTCGTCGCGCTGCCGCTCGCCGCGAACGAGTTCGTCCAGATCTCCCTCGGCAGCTTTGGCTACACCGATCCGATCTACAACGCACGCGCCGTCGTGAAGGTCATCGACGGTACCGGCCGGGTGACTGCTTACGGGTCGGTGATCGATCAGATCACGCAAGACCCCGCCTACGTGCCGGCGCAGTGACGGGGAACACCCGCGACGGGTGGACGATTGCCAGCACCGTCCGATGGTTGAGCGGAAACTCGAGCATCACGTGCAGGAGGCTCAAGGCGTAGAGCATGGAGACGCCGAAGCTGTAGTCGTATGCAAACGTCGCGAGGGCGGCGATCCACAGCGCAACGATCGCGATGGCGCGCGAGCGCGATACCTCGTGCCACTTGATGATCGACGTCTTCGAAAACCAGTTCAGATAGTGGTACGTGTAGGCGAAGGCGATGAAGCGCATCACCGCCGCTCCGCCTCGTGAGCCGAACACGTCGCGTGTCGCATATCCGAAGATCCGCAGCAGCTCGGTGTTGAGCGGCGCGAAGAAGCCGTAGACCGTCCGGAGCCAAGCGGGCGGCGTCCCCGCCACCGGCGCGACGAGGAAGAAGCTCACCGCGCACGCGATCATTACGCCCAGGGAGGCCATCGCTGACCAGCTGCGCGTCCGCAGCGCTCCGTGCAGCACGAACACCGCCGTGAAGACGAAGACGTGAATGATCGTGACGAGCAGATACGCGATCACGAAGTAAGAGCCGAACGTGCTCGCCAGCGCGATCCCTCCCGCCGTCACCAGGGCAAGCGCCACGGCGCTCGCGGCGTGCCGTACGAAATGCAGCATCAGCGCCGTGAAGAAGACGAGATAGACGCAGCCGATCTCGTACTTCGGCGGCGCGTCCGTGGCGTACCCGAGGAGAAGAACGCCGACCGTGATCGCGACGAGGGCCAGCCACCACCTGCGGCCTCGCCCCTTTGAGGCGAAGTAGCCGCGATCGTGCAGCCACGAGATCTCGGTCAGATAGTGGAGCGGGCCGAGCACCGCATAAGCGAAGAGAAAGAGCTGAAACGGCAGTGCGAACGCCACCGCGCAAGAAAACAGCATCAGCGCGATGTTCAGCAGGTTGATGCGCCCCGGCTCACCCAAGTTCATCTGCATATAATGCGCGCCGCGTCACGGCGCGTCCGTGATGCACTTCACGGGAGGTATTTCTTGGCAGATCAGCAATACGACGTCGTCGTCATCGGCAGCGGGCCGGGAGGCTACGTGGCCGGCATTCGCGCCGGTCAGCTCGGCCTGAAGGTCGCGGTCATCGAGAAGGACCCGTTCCTCGGCGGCACCTGTCTCCACCGCGGCTGCATCCCCACCAAGTCGCTGCTCGAGAATGCCGACGTCTGGCAGAAGATCCAGAAAGCGAAAGAGTTCGGCATCACGGTCGGCGACGTGAAGCTCGACTGGAGCGCCGTCCAGACGCGCAAGCAGGGCGTCGTCGATCAGAACGCGAAGGGCATCGAGTTCCTCTTCAAGAAGCACAAGGTGGAGCGGATCACCGGCTTCGGCAAGCTCCTCGACAAGAACACCATCGACGTCGGCGGCAACAAGGTCTCGACGAAGAACGTCATCCTCGCGATGGGCTCCGTCCCGCGCGACCTCCCGCACATCAAGGCGGACGGCAAGCGGATCATCAACTCCGATCACATCCTGAAGATCACCGAGGTGCCGAAGTCGATGCTCGTGATCGGCGCCGGCGCCGTCGGCTGCGAGTTCGCCTCGATCTTCGCCCGCTTCGGCACGAAGGTGACGATCGTCGAGGTCATGCCGCAGCTCCTCCCGCTCGAAGATGAGGAGGTCGCGAAAGAGTTCACCCGCATCTTCAAGAAGAAAGGCATCGACGTCTACACCGACGCCAAGGTGATGTCGGCCGAAGTCAGCGACAACGGCGTCAAATGCGTCGTCGAGACGAAAGGCAAGCAGCAGACGTTCGACGTCGAAGTCGTCCTCTCCGCCACCGGACGCAGCGCCGTGACGAAGGAAGCGGGCCTCGAGAAGACGAAGGTGCAGGTCGACCAGCGCGGATTCGTGCAGGTCGATCCGTTCATGCGCACCGCGGAGCAGGGCATCTACGCGATCGGCGACATCGTCCCGACGCCCGCCCTCGCCCACTGCGCCTCGGCGGAAGGCATCCTCGCGGTCGAGCACATCAAAGGCATGGAAGTCCGCCCGCTCAACTACGACCACGTCCCCAACTGCACGTACACGGACCCCGAGGTGGCGTCGGTCGGACTGACGGAGAAGAAGGCGAAAGAGCGCGGCTACGACATCAAGCTCGGCAAGTTCCCCTTCACCGCGAACGCGAAGGCGAAGATCATCGGCGAGTCCGGCGGTCTGGTGAAGTACGTCGTCGACGCAAAGTACGACGAGCTCCTCGGCGTCCACATCGTGGGGCCGAAGGCGACGGAGCTGATCGCCGAAGCCTGCGCCGCGCTCGAGCTCGAGGCGACCAGCGAATCGATCGCCAAGACCATTCACGCACACCCGACGCTGTCCGAGGCGATGATGGAAGCCGCCGAAGACGTCGCGGGGCATTCGATTCACAAAGGATGACCGACACACACGGCCTGAGCCGGGACCAACTTCTCGCCATCGAGTATTACCTTCGACTCACCCGGACGCTCGAGGAGCGCCTCGTCGCGCTCTTCCGGCAGTCGAAGGTGATCGGGGGCCTCTATCGATCCCTCGGCCAGGAGGGCGAGTCGGTCGCCGCCGCCTACGCGCTCGACTACGCGCAAGGCGACGTCGTCCAGCCGCTGATCCGCAACATGGGATCGATCCTCGTCGCCGGCGCGAAGCCGGCCGACATCATCAAGCAGTACATGGCGAAGGGCGACTCCCCGACCCGCGGGCGCGAGCTGAACATCCACTTCGGCCATCCCTCGCGCGACGGCTTCATCGGCCAGATCTCGCAGCTCGGCGACATGATCCCGGTCATGGCCGGCATCACGCTCGCCGGCCGGATGCAGAAGCGGAACCTGGTCGGCCTGGCGTTCATCGGCGACGGCGGCTCGTCGACCGGGGCGTTCTGGGAGGGGATGAACTTCGCGTCGGTGCAGCGCCTCCCGTTCGTCGTCGTCGTCGAGAACAACGGCTACGCCTACTCGACGCCGACCTGGAAACAAAGTGCGGTGCGGACCCTCGCCGACAAGTCGGTGGCGTTCGGCTGTGCGGGTGAAACCGTCGACGGCAACGACGTCCTCGCGGTGTACGCCGCGGCCAAGCGTGCCGTCGACCGCGCGCGCAGCGGCGGCGGCGTCACGCTGCTCGAAGTGATGACCTTCCGGATGAAGGGCCACGCCGAGCACGACAACCAGTCGTACGT
>DASXIH010000471.1:0-2814 GCA_036498125.1 Thermoanaerobaculia bacterium | reverse complement strand
GCCGCGCTGTCGCGCGGCTGAGCGGACGAGACGTCCGCTCCCCTTTGGCGAGGAGTGGCAGTCTCGGCGAAGGGGGAAGGCTCGATCCGAGACGCAGGAGGTGCGGCGGGCAAGGCATGCTGATCGATCGCGCGTCTCTGCACGATCGCCGGCGCCGGCGCCGTCTCCTCCTTCGCAGTCCCCGCAGGCCAGTGGAGCGGCGACTCTTCCGCCTCGGCCGGCTCGAATCGCGAGCGTGTTCGCGGCCGTAACGACGGCTGCGCAAGCGCGCGGGCGGCGAGGTGGCCGAGGAAATCGCTCATCGCAGCATCTCGAGATACGCGGTGCGGCGTGCGGGGGAGAGCGCCAGGATGTCGCGCTCACTCCAGCCGTAGGCGGCGGCGAGCTCGTGGACGTCGGAGAGAAGCCGCCGCGCGAAGACCGAGAGCTCGCTGAAGAGATACGACGCGATGTCGAACGGTTCGCGCCACTGTTCGCCGCACGACGGACAAGCGGCTTCGACCTGGACGTCGGCTTGTGGATCGGCCGCCGCCATCGCCGCGATCACCGAGTCGACGACCGGCGAGGGGAGGTCGCGCATTGCCACTCCGACGCAGCGCTCGAACAGCGTTTCGCGCGCAAGACTCAGGTCGCCGAGGGTTTCGATTGCCGCGAGGTCTGCGCTCGTCGGAAGCCGCGCCTCGAGGTCGTATTCACCTTCGACGACGCGAACCGACTGGACTTCGGACGGCTCCGCGCGCACCTCGCCGACGGCGAAGGAAAGCTCGATCTCTTCCCCGCATGCAGGACATGAGGTGATCCCTGTCAGTGCATTGCCGAAGATTTGTTCGCGCAGATCGAGCAGCAGCGCATCGCGCCGGCCGACAGGCAATCCGGTAGCGTCGCCTTCCAGCAGCGCGAGCGCCCGGCCCGACGGCCGCTGACCCACTCCGCGTTCCCAGATCGACAGCAGCTCCGACGGCGTCAGAGTGCGGTCGGGCATCACACCGTGTCACCTGCGAATTCCGGCTCGGGGTCGACCGTGAGAGCCGGATCGCGCTTCCATCCTTCGTTTTCGATCTTGATGTGCTCGATCGCGACCGCGTTCGCATTCGCGTCGAGGTCCGGCATCGCCTGGTATTCCGACACCCAGCAGCGGAAGACGAAGTAGCGGAGGACCGTCTGGCCCGCCTCGTTGCGCAACTCGATCGTGATGTTCTTTCTGAAATTGCCGAGCGCCGACTCGCTGGGAGCCTTCGCCTCGAAGAACCACACCTGATTCGCCCACTTCTCGAACTCGCGGTCGACGGTGATGCCGCGCTCGAGGGTGATGGCGTCGAACTCCGTCCTTCCCGGCGACTTCCGGCTGGTGCTCGGGTCGGCGCCTTCGCGGTGTTTCACCACCTCGGTGGTCTTCTTCAGCCCGCCGACCTTGCTCGCGCCGGCGACGATGTCGTTGTCGAATTTCACGACGAACTTGAAGTTCTTGTACGGGTCGAACCGCTTCGTGGTGGCCATGCCTGCTCCTCTCCTGTCTTATGCGGACTAGGTCTGAATCTGTCCGGCCATCTGCTGGATCTTGAGGACCACGAACTCGGCCGGTTTGAGCGGTGCGAATCCGACGATGACGTTGACGATGCCGAGGTTGATGTCGTTCTGCGTCGTCGTGGTCTTGTCGCAGAGGACGAAGTAGGCGTCGCGCGGCGAGCCCCCCTGGAATGCTCCTTCGCGGAACAAGCCGTTCATGAACGCGCCGGCGTTGAGGCGGATCTGCGACCAGAGCGGCTCGTCGTTCGGCTCGAAGACGACCCACTGCAGTCCGCGGTAGAGGCTCTCTTCGATGAAGAGCGCCAGTCGGCGGACGGGGACGTACTTGTATTCGTCGCCGAGGAGGTTCGCGCCGCGCATCGTGCGGGCGCCCCAGATCACGCTGCCGATGATCGGGAACGTGCGGAGACAGTTGATGCCGAGGGGATTGAGCTCGCCGTTCTCGTCGTCGTTCATCGGCACGGTCAGGCCGGAGACGCCGTTGAGCGCCGCATCGACGCCGGCCGGAGCCTTCCAGACGCCGCGCGTGACGTCGGTGCGCGCCATGACGCCGGCGACCATTCCGCTCGGGACGAAGTTCTGGAGCATGCCGCCGCGCGTCGGATCGGCTTCGATCAGACGAGGGAAATAGATGGCGGCGTTACGCGCCGCGGGACCATTGAGGCCGAGCGAGTCGAGGTTTCCGCTGGCGTCTGAGACTTTCTTCCAGCCGTTGGGGGGATCGACGAGCAGCATCGCGCGCTTCTTGACGCAGTAGGGGAGTGCCAATTTGTAAGCGGTCGTGGGGACGTCGTCGTCGCGCTTTTCGGGTGCCAGGCAGAGAAGGTTGAAGATGTCGACGCGATCGAGAGCGTAGATGCCGGTGCGAAGGTTCTGATCGCCGACGCCGCTGCTCCAGAAATCGCCGCTTTCGGCGAGCTTCGTGTCGCCCGTGTTGTTGACGGCGGTCGATGGCGATTTGGTCGCATCGGCATCGGTATCCCAGATCGTCTGCGTGCCGGTCGGGTCGGGGTTCGGCTTCGGAATGAACGAAGCGTCGCTCTTCAGAACGACGAGGTTGGAGCTCGCCAGCGCCCGGTCGACCCGGTTCGGCGTGTCCTCGCTCGTCAGGAGGTTGTATCGCTCCGTGACGACGGGGTTTTTGTTGTCGTCGATGACGGCGACGGTCAGGTTGTAGAGATTGTCTTTGGTCGTGACGCCGACGTCTTTCGCCGTCTGGTCGGTGATACCGGCCGTGTCGACGCGGATGCGAAGGTTCTTCGCCCAGGTGCCCGGCGAGGCGGCGTC
>DASXIH010000470.1:0-3163 GCA_036498125.1 Thermoanaerobaculia bacterium | reverse complement strand
CGGTCTCTCGCGACACTCCTTGTGGAGAGATGCCCGACCGTCCGACCCCGCCGCTCGCGCAGATCCTCGCTAGGTTCGGCCTCAAGCCGATGCATGTCGCCGAGACCGCGAAGTCGATCGCGCAGTTCCTCGGGATGAAGGAGGGGCTCAGTCGCCAGCACCTGCTGCGCATCCGGCAGGGAAGAGCCCACGCGACCGACAGCAAGATCTTTCTCATCGTCGCGGCCATTCGCGAGCTCACTGGACAGGCGATTCGCGCGACCGATCTGTTCCGCCTCGAGCCGGCGCTCGCCGAGGGTGTGCCTTACGTCAATCCGGTATCCTCGAATCCTCCCCGGGGGCTCATCCTGTCAGAGTCGACACCTCCAACCGACGAGACCGAATTCGAGGCGCTCTACCTTGAATACGGCGTCCTGCTGCGCACGATCGCGATGCGGCGCTACCACGTCCCGCCCGATGACGCCGAGGCGCTCGTCCACGACACTTTCATCGCGTATCTGGAGCGGCACACCATCATCCGCGAGCTCAAGCCGTGGCTGATGGGCGCGGTCAGCAACTCGTGCAAGCACTACTGGCGCGACCGGAAGCGGGAGGCGCCGATGCCCGACGCGATCGAGGAGATGCCCGCCGCCGGTGACGGGGCAGACGAGTGGGCGTGGCGCATTTCGGTCGGCGCGGCGGTGGCGCGCCTCGGCGAGAAGTGCCGCGAGACGCTGCGCGGCTACTACTGGCGGGAGGAGTCCAACGAGCGGATCGCCGCGAATCTGGCGACGTCGCCCGGCTACGTGCGGCAGCTCCTCGTCTCGTGCCGCCGGCGCGTGAAGGAACTGCTGCAGGGGACGCGAAGGGGGGAGCGATGAGTCACCTCGACGACGAAGCGCTGAGCGCATACACGCATGACGGCAAGGCCGCTCCGGAAGTCGAGGCGCACATCGAGCAGTGCGAGATCTGCCGCGACGGCGTCAACGTCTTCCGAAAGATCGATTCCGCGCTCCGCGGCCGCGACACATGGACGACGGTCGATCAGGCGCGGAGCCAGAACTCGCGGCTGCAGGAGGTGCTCTCCTACCGCAGACGGATCGAGACCGAGGAGCGAGACGCGCGTACGTTTCTCATCCGCGCCCTCCGCTCTCCGCTGATGTTCCGGAACGCGAAGGTTGCGGAGAAGCCGCGGTTGCACACCGAGGGGATGGTGCGCGTGCTCTGCACCGAGGCGAACGCCCGGCACGAACAGCGCCCGACCTTCAGCCGGGATATCGCCGCCGCGGCGTACGAGGTCGCGACGAAGCTCGCCGGCGCCGACGACCGGTCGCAGCGCAATCTAATGGGGATGGCGCTCCGCGAGCAGGCGAACGCGCTCCGATATCTCGGCCGCTTCAAGGACGCGCTGAAGCTGCTCGACTTCGCCGAGAAGCTCTTCGCCGGCGCGCCGGGCGCGGATCCATTCGATCTGGCGATCGTGCAGTACATCCGAGCGACGGTGTACATGAAGAGTGATCGCTTGGATGACGGAATCGCTGTCGCGCGCGAAGCGGCGGAGGCGTTTCGCGACTACGGAGACGTCTCGCGCGAGTCGTCTGCAGTGTTGGTGGAAGCGTGTTGTCTTCTCCTGAGCGGCAACGCGCGGCCGGCCGCGGAGGCATTTGAACGTGCCATTGCGATTTATCGCGTGCAAGGAGACGCCCCGATGCTTGCGCGTGCGCTGAACAACTGCGCCACCGCTCTGACGGAGATTGAGGAGCTCGACCGCGCAGAACGGTACTACGTCGAAGCGCTGACCTTGTACGACGAGTATGGGCTCGAGACCGAGAAGGCGCGTGTGGAATGGTCACTCGCCATGATTCTTCTATCGCGGGGCAACTACCGCGAGGGCGCGGAGCGCTTGCAGGCGGTCCGGTTGGACTTGGCAAAGCTTGGCTTAACAAACGACAGCGCCTTGGCGACGCTTGCTTGGGCGGAGGCTCGCCTCGTCCTTCGACAATCGCGGGGTGTCGCGCAGGAGTGCAAGAAGATCGTCGTTGCTTTCGCGACCGAGGAGATGGATCGCGAAGCGCGACACGCTCTCGCCCTTCTCAACGAAGCGCTCGCCGAAGGACGCGCGACCCCGGAGTTGCTTCGGGGCGTGCGGTCGTATCTGGAGCGGCTCCCCTCGCACCCGGACGAGTCGTTTCAGCTTGTCTCGTAGACCGGTGTAACACTCCGTCCCCGCCGTGGCACCTCTGACCAAAGAGGGCGCCCTCCCTACCGCTGATCGGCAAGGCCGATCCGATACGAGGAGGGTGTATGCAGACGTTCCGCAGGTCGGTACTCGCAGTCATCGCAGTGACGGTCGCGCTGTCGCTTTCGGCGGCCCCGCGCGAACCGCAGAAGCAGACACCGCAGTCACGGCAGACGCAGCAGAAACAGGGCTCCGCGAGTCCATGGACCCGACTGATTCGCAAGATTCTGGACGACGTCATCCCGCCGCTGGACAACAGACTATCGGTCCCGCCGGGCTGACGGATCAACAGGCTGCCTCTGTGTGGCGCCGGCAATCCTGCCGGCGCTGACGGGAGCCGCCGGCAAGATTGCCGGCGCCACACAGAATCGCAGTTGCCGGAGATACGAGGGGCGACCTAGTCGTGTCGCTGAGACTTACGGAGTTGTCTGACTCCGCCGATCAGCATGATTGCACCGGCCGCGAGCGCGAACACGCTTAGCAGGTACTCCCAGCCGGTTTCGTGACGCGCCAAGGCCAAGGCGGCACCGAGAGTTATGCCCGCAGAGACCAAGAGAAGATTTCCGTATCGAGCATCTCCGCTCTTACGCCAATCGAGAGGTTCCCTGGAGGAATCAGCACCGCGAGTCTCGTTCGCCACGAGGGGCGCCCACTCGATCGGGAGCTTGACGGAAACGCGAGCTGGCCCTCGCGTAAGGGGAGCGGGAGTCTCGCTGACGTCCGCGGCTTCTTCTTCGGCCGCGATCACCTACGACCAGGTTCCGCCGCTGGGCCTCGGACATCGAACCGCGAGCGCCAGCAGGTCTGCGGCTTCGGCTGGCGAGTAAGCGTTCCCATCTCGGCGTCGGTCGGCCTCACGACGCTTTCTTCGATGTTCCGATCGGCTTTCGGGCCGGCAGACGTAGAGGGCAGTCCTGCCGGCGCTGGGTCAAGTCGTTCTCGATC
>DASXIH010000469.1:0-10050 GCA_036498125.1 Thermoanaerobaculia bacterium | reverse complement strand
CTCGTATCGCCACCACCCGGACGTGAGGCCGAAGGTCAGCGTGGCGAAGAGCTGCATCCGGCTGATCTCGTTGAGGACGACGATCCCGCCGGGCGCGAGGAGGCGCCGTGCGGCGCGCAGGGAGCTCCGCAGGTCGCGGGTGGCGTGCAGGACGTTCGCGGCCACGATCAGTCGACCGGCTCGTCGACGCCGGACGGCTGCTCGACGTCGAAGAGCTGGTAGCGGACGAACGGATATTGGCGCTCCCACCGCTCCCGCGCACCGCGGAGAAAGCCTTGGGAGAGGTCGGTGAAGAGATAGTCGACCGGCACGCCAGCCGCGGCCACCGCCGGCAACACGGCCTGAGTGGTGCCGCCGGTGCCGGCCCCGATCTCGAGGATGCGCACGCGGCGCGAGGCGCCACGAACGAAGCCGGCCACCGCGCCCGCGACGAGGTTGTTGTAGTACTCGGTGAGGGCGTTGCCGCCATAGATCTCCTCGACCAGCGCGAGCGAGCCGGCGGGGAAGAGGATTTGCGTCGGCTCTTTGCGCCCGGCCAGAACGTCGGGATAGCTGGCCAGGCAGTGGTCGAGCAGTCGGAGATACGGCACGAGCGCGGGATGACGGCGCTCGATGTCGGCGCGCGCCGGCGGCGACGCTGGCGCCCCCTCGGCCCGCAGGGCTTCGAGCGCCGCGAGCAAGCGCCGATGCTGCGGCGGCACCGCCGCGGGAATGGCGATGCTGCAGACGGCGGCGCGCGCGTAGAGCTCGACTTCGGCGAAACCTTCGAGCAGGTGACGCGCATCGTCGGAGGGCGTCGATGCATCGAGGTCCGGCACCGCGCCCAACTTCGCCAATGCTTCCGGCGTGGCCTTGATGGCCATGACCTGTGCGGCCGGTCCGCCGAGGATGCGCCGCAGGGCGTCGATGCCTTCATCCTCGGAGAGCGGATGCACCCCCACCCTTCCGAGCCGCTCGCGCACCGCTTCGTTGGCCACGCTGCCGATCTCGCCCCAATAGCCCCAGTTGATGACGCGGGCGTTCCAGCCGCGCTCGCGGCGCAGCCATTCGGCGTACGCATCCTTGAACGTGCATCCCGCGACGTAGTTCGACTGTCCGGGGTTCGCCGAGAAGGCGTTGGCGGACGAGTAGAAGAGGAAGAAGTCGAGCGGATGTCCGGCGACGGCGTCAGCGAGATGGACCGAGCCGCACGCCTTCGGATCGAGGGCCTCGCGGAAGCGTTCCTCGGTCATGCGGCCGAGACTCGTGTCAGCGAGAACGAGCGCGGAGTGAATGACGCCGTGGATCGCTCCCCACGTGCGCTCGACTTCGGCGATGGCACCGCGGACGTCGTCCTGGCGCGTGAGGTCGGCGCGGCAGTAGAGAACCTCGGCGCCCATGGCTCGCAGGGCCTCGAAGCGTTCCGCCGGCGCGGCGCCGCGTCCGAGAATGGCGATGCGTGCGCGCGACGTGCGCGCAAGGAAACGCGCCGTGGCCATGCCAAGACCACCCGCGCCGCCGGCGATGACGTACACGCCGCGATCGCGAAGCGGCAGCGACTCCGGCGCGTCCAGGGCGACGTGGCGAAGACGCCGTACGTAGCGCCGGCCGTCGCGAAACGCGATCTCGCCCTCACCCTTTTCGTCCGGCTCGGCGGCGATGAGGCCGGCGAGGACGTCGACGTTTTCGAGCGATGCCGGAAGGTCGATGCAGCGAACGTTCGATCCCAGCTCGTTGCCGATGGTCTTGGCAAGACCGATCGTCGCCGCCGCCCACGGCCGCACGCGGTCGTTCGTCTCCACGGCGAAGATGCCGTTCGTGACCACGTGCAGCGCGCCGCGCCACTTCCGCGTCAGCTCCAGCAGCGCGAGCGCTCCTTCCCGCTCGGCGCGCTCGAGTGAATCAAAGGAGTCGTCATCGCCCCGGATGCCGCCGAGGAAATAGGTCACTTCGAAGTTGGCGGCGTCGTCGATGGTCACGATCGGAGCGTGGCAGCGGCGCGCCAGTGCCTCGGCGAGCGCGCGGCCATGCTCGCTGGTGATGATCGCGGCGCGGCACGGTGCCTTATCGCGCGCGGCGGCCGCTTCGGCGAGCCACACAGACTGGAGAAACTCGACGCCGCTCAACGGGCGCACGGCCAGCCCCTCGACGCGCGCGAGCACTTCGCCGCCGGCGTTGCCGATGGTGACGTCGTAGCCGGAGGCGGTCCTTCGCACATGCGCGCGACGCGCCTCGCGCATCGGCGCGCGGATCTCGATTTTCGCTGCGGCGAACGGCGCGACCGCGTGGCGCGCATCCGCCGCGATCGGCATGGCGGCTTGCCACGCGGCGTCGAGCACGAACGGCAACTCGCCGCCCGCGAGCTCCGCCGACGCTTCGTCACCGCCGGCTGCGATCGATTCGAGCAGCCGGAACGACGGCCCGTAATGCGTGCCGATGGCGTCGAAGCGGCGATAGATCTCCTCGCGGCTGATGCGGCGGCCAACTACGCGGCCCATCGTCCCGCCCGGCGACGTGGTCGATTGGTCGAAAACGCCGCGGCAGTGGACGCCGGCATCCGAGGCCATCTCGAAACGCGCGCCGTCGAAAACGATGCGCAGCTCGCGCGGCTCGCGGTTCAGAACGAGCGGGCGTGGCCAGACCACGTCGCGGAACGTGCCCGAGGTCCGCCCCTTCGCGTCGAGTGCGAAGGAGAGATACGCGGACGCCGGCAACGTCGGCCGCCCGTTCGGGCGGTGATCGCGCACGAGGACATCGTCCGGCTCGATCCGGATCGCATCGGACGGCCGCGCTATGGCCGCCGTGACGGCCTGCGCCCAATAGCGCTTGCGCTCGAACGGATAGCCCGGCAGCGGCACGCGGCGTCCCGCGCCCGGCCGCGGCAGCCGTGATCCCGCCAGCCACGCCGCCGCGAGCTCGTGCGGCGACGACGCCGCGGCGATCGGCGACGCATCGAGCGATTCCCACGACACCTGCGCGACGTCGTACTCCCCTCGCTCCAGCCGCTCCGCCAACTCCTCGCGATTCGTAGCGATCACGGCCAGCCGCCAGACGAGCGGCTCGCGGCCGACCGCGAGGGTGAAGGCGACGTCGGCGAGGTCGACGTCGTGCGTACGGACGTACTCGGCGAGACGGCGCGCATAAAACCGCAAGCGCTCCTCGGTGCGCGCGGACAGAACGATCAGCCGCGGGAGGCCGTGCGCCGGCGACGGCGCGGCGGCTGGCGGCGCCTCCTCGACGATCAGATGCGCATTCGCGCCGCCCGCGCCGAAGGAGCTGATCCCCGCGCGGCGCGGAACGTCGTTCCACGGCGTCAGCGTCCGGACGAGTGCGAAGCCGGCACCCTCGAGATCGAGCGCGGGATTCACACGCTCGACGTGCAGCGTCGGCACGAGCTGGCAGTGCTGCAGTTGGAGCAGCACCTTCGCCAGCGCCGCGACACCCGAGGCAGCCTCGAGGTGTCCGATGTTGGACTTGATCGATCCGAGGAAGCGGCGGCGCCCGTTCCCGAATGCACGCGCCAGACCGGCCAGCTCGATCGGATCGCCGAGAGCGGTGCCGGTTCCGTGCGCCTCGACATAGCCGACGCTCTCGGGCGCGATGCCCGAGCGGCCCAGCGCCTCGGCGATCAGCTCGCCCTGCGCGCCCGGATTCGGCACCGTGAAGCCGTTCGTCCGGCCGCCATGATTCACCGACGAGCCGCGGATCACGCCGTGAATGAAGTCGCCGTCGGTGATCGCCTTCGCCAGCGGCTTGAGCACGACCACGCCGACGCCCTCGCCGGGAACGTAGCCGTCGCCGCCGTCGCCGAAGCTGCGGCAGCGGCCGTCGCTCGATGCGAATTGGCCGTTGCTCAGCCCGAGGTACTTCTGCGGATGGAGATTGAGATTCACGCCGCCGGCAAGGGCGGCGTCGCATTCGCCGCGGCGCAGGCTCTCGCAGGCGAGATGGATGGCCGTGAGCGATGAGGAGCAGGCCGAGTCGATGGCCAGGCTGGGGCCGCGGAAGTTCAGCGCGTAAGAGACTCGATTCGGGATCGACCAGTACGGCGAGTAGGCGGGGAGGAACTTCCCGGCGGCCCGCTCCTCGGCGGCGAAGAGTTGATATTCGCCGTACATGACGCCGGCGAAGACGCCGACGCGCTCGCCGAGGGCCGCGGGCGTGTAGCCGGCGTTCTCGACGGCGTGCCAGGCCGTCTCGAGAAACAGCCGCTCCTGCGGGTCCATCGACTCCGCCTCGCGAGGCGCGACACGGAAAAAGAGCGGATCGAACTCGTCGACGCCACGCAGGAACCCGCCCCATTTCGCGTAGCTCAGCCCTGGTTTCTGCCGCTCCGGATCGTAGAAGCCGGCCAGCGGCCAGCGTTCCGGCGGGATCTCCACAATCGAGTCGCGCGCGTCGCGGAGGTTTCGCCACAGCTGATCGAGATCGTCGGCGCCCGGAAACCGTCCGCTAATGCCGATCACCGCGAAGCTTTGATCGTCGCCGAGCTCCGGCGCGAGTGCCGGCAGCGAAGGCTCATGTTCGGCAGCATCGCCCAGGTACGACGCCAGCTCGCGCACGGTCCGGTACTCGAAGAGCAGCGTCTTCGGCAGGGACTCGAACCGCTGCGCCAAAGCGCGGTTGAGCTGCACCACGAGCACGGAGTCGAGACCAAAGCGCTCGAAGGGCGTGTCGGGTCGCACGCGCTCCCGTGGGAGCTGCAGCTCGCGCGCGAACAGCTCGCTCAGCCACTCCATCAGAGGAGCGCCTGCTTCGCGGCCGGCGCGCTCCTGCCGCGGCGCCGGCGTTCCGTATTCGATGGCCACCCGCGCCTCTCCGAGCGCGAGCGCTTTCCAGGTGGCGCGCACCGCACGCGCGGCCGGCGTCGGCACCACGCGATGCTCGTCAAGCACTTCCTTCGGTGTGGCCATCCCGGCGTCCTGCCATACCGGCCACGCCACGGAGACGGTGCGGCCGCTCCGCTTCCCGTCGCGTCGTAAGGCCTCGCGGGACTCCGCGAACGCGTCGAGGAAGCGATTCGCCGCGGCGTAGTCGGCCTGCCCAGCGTTGCCGCGGAGCGAGGCGATCGAGGAGCCGAGGAGAAAGAAGTCGAGAGGAAGATCGCGCGTGACCTCGTCGAGGTGGACCGCTCCCCGAGCTTTCGCGTTCCACACCTCCGCGATCTCCTCCGGCGTCTTGTGGACCAGCAGGGCGTCGCGCGTAACCCCGGCGGCATGGATGACGCCGTCGATTCTGCCGAAGCGCTGGAGCGTCGTCTCGACCGCGGCGCGGAGCTGGGCCCGGTCGGCGACGTCGGCCTGTAGATAAAGGAAGCGCTCGAACGTTCGCGGCGAGCGGCCGACGAGGACGACTTCGGCGTCGTAATCGCGCCGGAGCGACTCAGCCAGGTGCAACCCGACGCCGCCGGCCCCGCCGGTGATCAGATAGACGCCGCGGTCGCGAATCGGCGGCCGTCCGGTCGCCATCGAGGCCAGCCGTGTCGCCAGGCGCTGCTCGCTGCCGCCGAGAATGAAGCGCGGGCGCAGCTTCGCGCTTTCGCGGGCAATGGAGAGGATTGCGCCCGCGAGCGCGCTCTGCTCCGGAATGTCTCTCGAGGCCACGGCGAGCAGCTCGCACTCGCGCCCGGCGATCATGAGACTGCGCGCCACGGCGATGAGCGCCTGGAGGTTCGCCAGTCCGTCGTCGCCGGCGAGCAGCGTCACACGCGCGACGTCGAGCCGGCGCGCCTCGAGCTCGTTCCAGAGGCGGCCGAAGGCGCCGGCGTCGGCGAGCGGAAGCTCGTACGTGTACTGCGCCGTGTCGCGCCACTCCGCCCCTTGCCGGACGATCACCGCGTTCGCGGGGATCTCGTGATCGCCGAGGTCGACGACGACCGAAGGGGGCGCCTCCGTCGCAGCGACAACCTCCGCGTACGGCACGAGGAACCGCGTCTCGATGACGCGCACCGCGTATTCGCGCAGCTCCGCGACGACGGTGCCGTTCGCGTCGAGGAGGCGGAGGCGATACGTATTCGTGCCGGTCCTCTCGCCGTGCGCCCATCGCGGCTCGCCGCCGGAACGCCATTCGATCCGGCCGAGCGCGAACGGCAAGGGGAGATCTCCGTCCAGCGCGTCGCCGATGGCGGCGAGCGACTGCAAGGCTCCTTCGAGGAGTGCCGGCGCGAACTCTCCTTCGCGCCGCTCCAGCTCCGCGAGCGTTTCGCGGTCGTTGCTCACAACGCGCGCGACGACCCGCAGACGCTGGCCATACGCGAAGCCCCCGCGGCGCAGCGCATCGTAAAACTCCCGGGCGCTCCGCTCGCGGTTGCAACGCGCGCGAACAGCGGCGACGTCGACGCGCTCGCCGGCTGAGGACGAGGCCTCGATGGTGCCTTCGCACAGGACCTCGTCGCCGGCTTGGATCGCGAAGCGCGACGCCGCGACGGTCACGCGCACGCGCCGTACCGTGCCGTCCGCGTGAAGTGGGCGTTGCCAGACCACTTCGCGCAGGGCGTTTGCGCCCGCCGCGCGCCGCGCCAGCTCGAGGTACATGACCGCGGGCAGCA
This sequence comes from Thermoanaerobaculia bacterium, assembly GCA_036498125.1. Taxonomy (GTDB): domain Bacteria; phylum Acidobacteriota; class Thermoanaerobaculia; order Gp7-AA8; family Gp7-AA8; genus DASXHZ01. Next base: position 3,524 of record DASXIH010000469.1, on the reverse strand, counting down.
GCGGACGGCCGTCGACGACGTGGTCGGTGAAGAACCATTCCGCGCCGGTCCATTCGTGCTCGCTGCTCCGCGCGGCTGCGGCAGCCGGCTCGGCGCGCCAGTGACGCTCGCGGACGAACGGCTGCAGCGGCAGCGCCGCGCGGCCACGCCCGCGCATGCCCTCCTCGAGCACCAGGTGCACGTTCGTGCCGCTGAAGCCGAACGCGCTGAGGGCCGCGCGGCGCGGCGTCCCCTCCCACGCCCGCAGGGTGTCGTTCACGTAAAACGGACTCCCCTCCAGGCGGATCAGAGGATTCGCGTTCCGGTAGTGCAGCGATGGCGGAAGCTGGCGGTGGCGCATGGCCAGCAGAACCTTGATGAATCCGGCCGCCCCCGCCGCGGTGAGCAGATGCCCGATGTTCGTCTTCACCGAGCCGAGCGCGCAAAACGCGACGCGGTTCGTGAAGCGGCGGAACGATTCCGTGAGGGCCTGCACTTCGATCGGATCGCCGAGGCGCGTGCCGGTGCCGTGCGCTTCGACGTACTGGATCGAGGAAGGATCGATGCCGAAGCGCTCGTAGACGCGGCATTCCAACGCGGCCTGTGAGGGCGCGCTCGGCGCGGTGATGCCGTTCGTCTTGCCGTCCTGGTTCGCGGCGCAACCGACGATCACGGCGTCGATGCGGTCGCCGTCGGCGAGGGCGCGGTCGAGTGTCTTGAGCAGCACGACGCCGACGCCCTCGCCAGGCACGAAGCCGTCGGCTTCAGCGTCGAAGGTCCGGCAGCGACCCGTCGGCGACGCCATGCCGCTGTCGGCGAAGAAGGTGTGCGCGCGAGGACTGAACAGCGAGATCGAGACACCGCCGGCCAGCGCCATGTCGCACTCACCATTCAGAAGACTCTGCGAGGCGAGATGGATGGCCATCAGCGACGACGAGCAGGCGGTGTCGACGGCGAGCGTCGGCCCCTTCAGGTCGAGGTGATACGCGACGCGCGCGGGGAGGATGGCCAGCGAGTTGCCGATCATCGACAGACTGGCGGCGTCGTCGCCCGCGTAGTCGTTCGGCTGCACGCCGGCGAACACGCCGATCGACGCGCCGGCCAGCGTCCGCGGGTCGTAGCCGGCATCCTCGAAGGCGTGCCACGACTCTTCGAGGAAAACGCGCTGCTGCGGATCCATGCGCGACGCTTCCAGCGGCGAGACGTCGAAGAAACCGGAGTCGAAGCAGTCGCGCTCCTCCAGCTCCGCTCCCCACCGCCCCGGCGCGATCTCACGCACGCTATCTCTCCCCTCGGCGAGGAGTTGCCAGAAGGCCTCGAGCGTCGGCGCGCCGGGAAAGCGCCCGGCCATGCCGATGACGGCAATGCGCCGCTGGCCGCCCGTTTCGGTTGCCGCCTCACTCGCCCGAGGCGCGGATGGCGCGACGTGCCGCGCCAACGCCTCGGGCGTCGGATGGTTGTAGAAGTCAGTCGCGTCGATGGGCACGCCGAGCGCCGCTGACAGTTCGACCGCGAGGGTCGAGCTGACGAGCGAATCGACGCCCGCTTCCGCGAACGTCCTCCTGGCCTGCAACTGCGCGCGCGCGACGCCGAGCACGGCGGCGGTCGTGGCGAGGATTCGCTCGACGACGTCGCCGCCTCCAGGCCGCGTCGCTTCGATGAGGCCGTCCGTCACGACGGCGTCGAAGCCAAGCTCCTTCAGCAACGACGTCCACCCGTTTTCGTCCACCAGCGGACTGCCCGCCAACCGCAGCCCATCCTCGGCGAGCCACCAACCGTCGAGGAGACCGAAGGTGACAGTGAGGTAGTCATGCACCGCGGTCGTTTCGGCGATGAGCAGCGTCGCCGGGCCGAGCGCGCGGAGCGTGCGGCGAAGATCGCGCGTGGCGTGCAATACGTGCGCGGCGATGACGACATCGAACGCCTCGGCCGGACGTGCCGCTTCGAGGTCGAGGACTTCGAAGCGCAGACGCGGGTATCGCGCTGCCAGGCGTTCCCGGCTCTTGGCGAGGAGCGACGGCGAGACGTCAGTGAATGTGTATTCGTAGCGAACCCCCGCGCTCTCCAGCGCTTCGAGCACGCCCTCCGCGGTCACGCCAGTGCCGGCACCGACTTCGAGAATGCGCAGCGGACGATCAGCGGCGAGCTCCACGACGCGGCGGGCGATGCGCGCGTTCAGCCGCCGCGTCTCCGGCGCGTCGCGGTAAACCGACTCCACCAGCGCCGTCGAGCCGTTCGGAAAGAGGACGTCGCGTGCGGCGCGTCGCCCTTCCACGACGTCCGCGAGCGCGTCGGTGCAGCGGTCGATCAGCGGCACCCACACCGAGTCGGGCGGCAGAACGGGCGGCGCGTCGGCGACCATGCGCCTCACTTCGCGGGTGAGGAGTCGATAGCGATCGACGGGAACCAGCATGCGATCGCCAAGCGCCTGCCGCAGGCGATGCCGCGCGTAGGCGTCGAGGCTCGGTGGCGCGGCCGCCTTGTCGTTCCAATACCGCTTGCGCTCGAACGGATAGGTTGGGAGGGCGATGCGGTTGCCGGAAAGCGGCGCGTCGGCAGTATCGACGAAGTCACATGCCTCGAGTTTCCGCACCGCTTCGTCGACCGTGCTCGCGACGACAAAGCACGTCGTCGCGAAACGCTTTCGCGACGAAAGCGTGCAGGCCACGTCGGCGAGACGGGTGTCGCGATTCTCAGAAAGAAACGCCGCCAGCTCCCGCGCCATCGTTCGAATCGCACTCTCCGTTCGCGCCGAGAGGCGGAGAACGTGCGGCCCTTCGCGGTCCGCGCCGCGCATGCGCACCGGCGCTTCTTCGAGCACGAGATGCGCATTCGTTCCGCCGAAGCCGAAGGAGCTGACCGCGGCCCGCCGGCGGTGCGGCGACGAAGGCCACTCCCGCAGCCGGGCGTTGACGTAGAACGGCGTGGCCTCGAAGGCGATGCGCGGATTCGGGGCGTCGTAATTGAGACTCGGCGGGATCTCCGCGTGCTGCAGCATGAGCGCCGCCTTGATCAATCCGGCCACGCCGGCGGCGGTGTGCAGATGTCCGATATTGGTCTTCACCGAGCCGATGGCGCAGAAGCCGGCACGCGGTGTGTGGCGCCGATACGCGGAGGCGAGGGCCTCGATCTCGATCGGATCGCCGAGGAGCGTGGCGGTGCCGTGGGCTTCGACGTAACCGATCGTCTCCGGATCGACGCCGGCGAGCGCCAGGGCTTCGTCGATCACACGGGCCTGCCCGTCGACGCTCGGCGCAAAGTAGTCGACTTTCTGCGCGCCGTCGTTGTTCACCGCGGAGGCCTTGATCACGGCGAGGATCGGATCGCCGGCGGCGAGCGCGTCGTCGAGACACTTGAGCGCCACCAGTCCGACGCCGTTGCCCGGCACCGTGCCGCCGGCCGCGGCATCGAAGGCGCGGCAACGGCCGTCGGCCGAGAACATCATTCCGGGGTCGTAGACGTAGCCGGCCTGCGGCAGCACGATGCAGGCGCCGCCGGCGATGGCCACGTCGCAATCGCCGTGCAGAAGACTCTGACAAGCCATG
>DASXIH010000468.1:0-3956 GCA_036498125.1 Thermoanaerobaculia bacterium | reverse complement strand
TCGCCTTGCGTCGCGAGAGTTAAACAGCAGGACACCACGAGAGGATTTCGCTATGAGAACAATTCGAATCGGAAGGTTGGCGAGCACGTTCGCAATCGTCGCAATGCTGAGTGTGGCTCCATCCCATGCCCAACCAGCGCCACAAACCCCGCAGGCCGCTCTCACCAAAGAAGCAGGGACTCTTTCCGACAAATTCAGCGGACTGGCGCGCGTCATGGCAGGCAAGTATGACTGTAAACCCGGTGCGGGAGTGCGGTCGGTTGCCGATGTATTCAACCTGATCGTGAAGGAAAACGGCATCCTCGCCGGAACACTGACGGGCGCCGGCGGCGGCAAGGGCGGCACGCCGATCACCGATCCAGAAGAGATGCAGGCGGCGTTGAAGACGTCTTATGCTGACTTGCAGAAGATCATCCAGGGACTGTCGGATAGCGACCTGAAGGCTCCGGTCAAGCTGTTCGGGAAGGACTTCACGAAAGAGAACGCCATCCGATACCTCTTTGCGGACCAACACGAGCATCTGGGGCAGTCGATCGCGTACGCGCGCACCAACGGTGTGGTACCGCCCTGGTCCAAGTAGAAGCGCCGCTCGTTGATTTTCACTTGTCGCGACCCCGCTCGGCGACTACTTGCGGGGTCGCGCCTTCTCTCTCAAACGACGGAGCACGACGCTCACGGTTTCGTCTATCCTGACGGGAACCGACATGAACCGCATCGCCATCATGGCGTTTCTCTTCCTGCTGGCGCGAGAGGCGGCGGCGGTGGAGCGTGTGCTCACCTTCGATGACGTCAGGACGACGGATTTGCAAGCGAACTTTCAGTGCGACTGCGTGGCCACGCAGCCACCGGCGGGGTTCCAGAAGCTGCAGCGCGTCCCGACGAAGTCGAACGCGTTCTTCCTCTACTTCGACCCCAGCCTGACGGAGCCGGCGCGGTTCGGCAAGTTCTTCGACTACACGTTCTACGTCGCGCCGGCCGGCGCCAATCCGTCCGCCTGGTACACGTGCGGCGCGCAGGTCTACACGCAGGGAGCGTTTCTCGACCGCTCGGAGACGGTGCATTTTTTCGTCAGCATCGGCGGCGTGAACGACAACGGCGTGTTGGACGTGCCGCTGCACAGCATCGCCAGCCGCGACTTCCTCGAGGTCACGTCGACGACCAACCCGGCTAAGGTCGATCTGTCGCAGTTGAACGGTATCGAGCTGTCCTTGCACAACCTCCTGCCCGATCAGGATCTGCTCGTCGATCCTGAGATCCAGGCCACGGCCTCGCATCCCGGTTATTGGATCTCGACGGCGAACGTGAAGCTCGAGGATGGCTTGTCGAAAGAGGTCATCCGCATTCACCCCGGCGAAACTTCGCTCGTCCGGTTACGGCTCGAGCCGCAGAAACTGACGACGCTCCTGGCGACGCTCGGCTCGGTGAAGCCCGACGCCGTGCACGAGACCATCACGGCGGTCCTCAGCTATCGAAGCGATCTCGGCGGCGTGTCGCGAACGAAGCCGGTGAACATCGCGGTGCGCTTCGCTCCCTCGCTCATCAGCCTGATCGTCGCGCTGTTCGGCGGCTCGCTCCTTGGAACGATCGCGGCACAATTCCTTCCCGGCACGTGGAAGGGTCTCTATGCAATGGGGCGGCGAGCCGCACGCGGCGTCGTCTTCTCCTTCGTCGGCGAGCTCTTCGCGATGCTCCTCGTCGCCCTCGGCAGTAAGTTCGTCATCCTGCAATTCGACCTCGACCCGTGGCAATTTCTGCCGGTGTTCTTCATCGGATTCGTCATCAGCGGCGGCAAAGAGGTCTTGAGTTACATGGGCCTTATGAAACAGCAGGACGCCGCTTCGGAGAACGCATGAAGCGCTTGGTTCGGGTTCTGATGATTGCGCTTGCCGTTGTTTCTCTGGCGGCAGCCAGCAAAGGGCCGATCGCATTGGATTGGCATCCGGGCGGCCGTCTCTACCTGCTGCTCACGAACGGCAGCGTGTCGATTCTCGACGAGACCTCGAAGCGCAAGCTGGCGACGATCCCTTCCATGTTTGGAATCGTGCCCGTCGAGATCTATTCGGAAGAAATCAAGGGCCGCGAATACGTTTTCGTCTCCGGCTTCCTGGGCCGCAGCGCGGGGGTCTGGCAATACACCGCCGAGGGACAGCCCGTTGCGAAGTTCGCGACCCCGGAGCAGGCGGCGAGCTTCGACGTCGATCCGGTACGGCGTGTTTTGTACGTTGCCAGTCCCGTCACGAACCTCGTCTATGCGATCGGTCTCGACCAGCGCGGATCCTCCGCGAAGCGCGTGGCGTATCTCCGCGAGGCCGAGGCCGTCGGGCCGATCCTTTTCGATCAGGGACGCAACCGGGTCCTGGTCGGCGACACCGGACGCGGAACTTTGTACGAGATCGACCCGACGACCGGCGCTCATCAACAAATTGCGTCCGACCTCGGGCGTCCCATGTCGCTCGCGATGGACGCGGCGTTCAAGACGCTGTTCGTCGCTGACGCCTTGACCGGCCGTATTTACGTGTTCCGCGTCGAGAAAGGCGCGCTCAAACGCGCCGACGCGATCTTCACCGGTCTTCGCGACCTCTCTGCCGTCTCACTTGGACCGGGGGACACGATCTACGTCGCCGATGAAAATGGCGCCTATCAGTTTTCATTGAAGACGAAAAAGCTCAGTCGCTTCAATTACTAGGATGCGACATCTGAATGACGATCTTCCCTCGAGCGCGGCCTTGCTCGAGGTAACGCATCGCGTCCGGAACCTCGCTCAAGGCGTACTGCCGGTCGATGACCGGTTTCACTTTGCCGGCCTCGATCCACTCCGCGAGGGTGGCGAGATCGTTCAGGTTGCTCTTCGCGCTCACGATGGCGACCTTTCGATTCGAGCCGATGGACAGGAGCTTCGCGGCTAGGAGGCCTGTCACCGAAGCGAGCAGGCCGCCGGCTGGTCCACCGACCATCACATACCGTCCGTGCGGGGCGAGGGCGCGGCGGCACGCGGCGAGAGGACGCGTGGCGTAGCAGTCGATGATCACGTCGTACTGACCGCTCTTCGTGAAATCGTCTCGCGTGTAATCGACGACATGGTCCGCGCCGATGGAGCGGAGGAGGTCAAAGTTCTCCGGACGCGAGACGGCGGTCACCTCGGCGCCGTATGCCTTCGCGATCTGCAGGGCGAAGGTGCCGACGCCTCCTGCCGCGCCGTGGATCAGAACCTTCTCCCCAGCTTGAACATGGCCGCGGTCGCGGACGGCCTGCAGCGCGGTGAAGCCGGCCACCGGAACGGCAGCAGCGTCTTCGAACGTCATGCCGTTCGGTTTTCGGATGACTTTCGAGGTGCAGACATAGTCGCCAAATGCCCCGCGTGCGCTGCCGAACACGGCATCGCCCACCTTCAGATCGATCACGCTTGTTCCGACTGACTCGACCTCGCCCGCCACGTCGACGCCGGCGCGACTCTCTTTCGGCCGGCGAAGGCCGGTCATGGCGCGGATGGGAAAGGGCTTGCCCCGCATGAAGTGCCGGTCGAAGGGATTCACCGAGGCGGCGCGGACGCGGATGAGCACTTCGCCGGCGGAGGGTACGGGCTTCTCCACCTCCGCGAGCTCGAGGACGTCCGGCGAGCCGTAGCGCCGGCAGACGATCGCTTTCACGATTATCCGCGAGCTCCTTTCAGCTTCTCCAGCATCGCCGCGGCGTCGAAGTTTTTCGGATCGAGCCGGATCGCTTGTTCGTAGTAGGCGACGGCCTGGCGGTCTTTTCCGGCGCGATGGAACGCGTCGCCGAGGCTGTCGTAGACGTTGCTCGACTTCGAATACGCCTCGGCGTTGAGCTGAAAGATCCGGATCGCTTCCGGGAAGCGCTTGTTTCGCAGCAGCCGGTAGCCGAGAGAGTTCAGCTCCGCTTCGTCGAAGTTGTAATTGGCGGGACGGGCGGCACGAAGTGCGCGGTACTCCCGCACC
>DASXIH010000467.1:0-10548 GCA_036498125.1 Thermoanaerobaculia bacterium | reverse complement strand
GGCACGACCGGCAATGCGCCGCCGTCGACGCCGCACCTCCATTTCGCCGTCGAGGACCTTCCCCCGACGAAGGAATGGTGGAAGGGGAGCGCGATCAATCCGTATCCCCTGCTGACGGCATCGAAGTTTCATTAGAATTCGCGCGCCCGATGACCGAGACCATTGAAATGCCCCCCCGAGCGCGGGAGCGGGCGCTGATCCCGATCCTCTCCGCCGCCGGCGTCCGTACCGTCTCCGAGCAGTCGCTCGAAGAGGCGAAACGTCGGATTGCCGAGATCGAGCGCGTTCCGTTGGGCGACGTCACGCCCGAGAACATCCTCGACGCGTGGGACCGTGCCTCGATCGTCATCGAAGACGCGTTCGGCCCGGTGTCGATCCTCAACAGCGTTCATCCCGACAAGAGCGTCCGCGACGCCGGCGACGACGCGCTCCTCGCCGAGTCGAGCTTCATGACGGAGCTCTTCCAGAACGAGCAATTCTATGAACGCGTCCGCGCGGTGACGCCGCAGACGACGGCGCAGAAGCAGCTCCGAAAGGACCTGCTCGAAGCGTTCGAAGACAGCGGCGTCACGTTGCCGCCGGAGAAGCGCGACCGCTTCAAGGCGATCTCCGACCGCCTCACGGAGCTCGGCCAGGAGTTCGCGAAGAACATCCGCGAGAACACGACGCGCCTGACCTTCACGCCGGCGGAGTGCGAAGGGCTGCCGCAGGCGTGGCTCGACCGCGTCCCGCGCGACGAGCAGGGGAACGTCGTCGTCGGGTTCGACTATCCCGACTACGTCCCCTTCATGATGAGCTCGCGCGACGAGCAGGCGCGGAAGCGCTACTACATCGGGAACACGAACCGCGGCACCGACGCGAACATCGCCATCCTCGACGAGATCGTTGCCCTCCGGAAGGAGATCGCGGATCTCTACGGCGTCCCGAGCTTCGCTCATTACGTGACGAAACGCCGGATGGTCGAGAGCCCGGAGACGGTGCGGCGTTTCCTCGAAGACGTGCGCAACCGCGTCACCGAAGCGGAGCTCCGCGACGTCGCGCAGCTCAGCGAGGTGAAGGCGGCCATCACCGGGCTGCCGATCGAACAAGCGAAGATCCACCGCTGGGACCTCAACTTCTACCGCGAGCGGCTGCGCGAGCAGCGCTTCGCGATCGACCAGGAGGCGCTGCGCCAGTACTTCCCGACGAAGACGTCGATCGACTGGATGCTCGACATCAGCGAACGGCTGTACGGCATCCGCTTCGAGCGCGCCGAGGTGCCGGTGTGGGAGGAGTCGGTGCTCTATGTCGACGTCCTCGACGCATCCGACGGATCGCACATCGGCGGGATCTATTTCGACCTCTATCCGCGCGACGGGAAGTACAAGCACGCGGCAGCCTGGCCGGTGCGCGGTGTCAGCCTCAAATTCGACCGGCAGCCGATCAGCGTCCTCGTCACGAACCTCAACTCCGTGGGGCTGACGCACGACGAGCTCGAGACGCTGCTCCACGAGTTCGGACACGTGCTGCACGGCGTCCTCTCGAAGACGGAGTACCTGCAGCACTCCGGCACGAGCGTCGAGCGCGATTTCGTCGAGGCTCCGTCGCAGATGTACGAGGAGTGGGCGAGCCGGATGGAGAGCCTCTCCCTCATGCGCGACCATTGCAGCGAGTGCCCGGCGATCGAACAGGAGCTCGTCGACCGCCTCGTTGCCGCCGCGAAGTTCGGCGCAGGCATCGACTACGGCCGGCAGCTCCTCTACGCGTCGTACGACATGGACCTGTCGAGCGAGGAGCCGGGCGAATGCCTCGAGGTGTGGCAGCGGATGGAAGGCGCCACGCCACTCGGCTACGTCGAAGGCACCGCGTTCCCGGCCACGTTCGAGCACATCGCCAGCGGCTATGCGGCCGGGTACTACGGCTACATGTGGGCCAAGGTGATCGCGCTCGACATGGTGTCGATCTTCGGCGCCGACCTGATGAACGGCGAGAAGGGTCGCCGCTTCCGGGAACTGATCCTCTCCCGCGGCTCCGAAGAGCCGGCGAAGGATCTCGTGGAGCGGTTTCTCGGGCGTCCCGTGTCGAGTGAGGCGTTCTTCGCCCGGATTCAGGGAGAATAGAGCGCACTGCGCTCTGATGCGGTTCCACGAAATCGTCGCTGCGGTCTTCTGTGTCGTCGGGATCGTTCTTCTGGAACGGATGCCGGTGACGTATCCGCGGAGCGCCCTGTTGCTCACCTACGCGTCGCCGATCGCGATCATCTTCGGGATCTCGATCGTCATCGTCGTCATCCGCCGCCGCAACCGCGCACAGGTGATCAAGGACGCTAAGGAGATCGCGCGGGCGTGCCTGACGCTGGCGATCGTCTTCGCGGTGTCGTTTCTCCTGAAGTCGTTCACCTACCTGATCAACCCGCGCGTCTATGACCGGCAGCTCTTCGCGCTCGACCGGACGATGCACTTCGGCTACTCGCCGACCATCTTCTTCGTCTCGCTCTTCAACCAGCCGCTCTTTCTGCAGTGCATCGACGTCTTCTACACCGTCGTCGACTACGGCCTCTTCCTCTTCGGCACCTCGGCGATGTTCGCGCTGCTCGACTCGCGCTTGCGCTTCCGCTACGGCGCCGCCTACGTGCTGATGTGGCTGACGTCGACGGTCCTCTATCTCCTGATTCCGTCGTGGGGGCCGGCGTTCAGCGCGACGGCGCTTGTCGAGCCGGCGTTACGCCACATGCCACGGACCGTGTGGCTCCAGTCGCAGCTCTATCGCGAGCTGTCGACGCTGGTCCGGACGCCGCTCGCTCCGCGCGTCGCGTACTTCGGCGGTGTCGCAGCGTTCCCGAGCCTGCACGTCGCGTCGGTCACCTTGCTTGCGATCGCGTCGCGCCACCTGGCGCGTCTCGCGTTCGTCCTCGCGGTCATCGCCGTCGTGTTGATGCAGTTCGGCTCCGTGATCACCGGTTATCACTTCATGATCGACGGCTACGCCGGAATCCTCATCGCCGCCGGCTCGTGGTGGCTCGCCGGCGCCACCGAATCTATTTCACTTCCACCGCGGCGTTCCCCACCGCAACCGCTCGAATCGTGAAGCCCTCCGGCCGGATGGTCACCGAGACCGGCTGGATCGACTCGACATGTCCGCGCAGCATCACGTTCGATGCGAGCTTTCGCGTGATGCCGCGCTCGATCTCGCTCTTCATCGTCGCGATTGAGTCGCCGACCGGCCAATGCGCGCCGGCGCGGAGCTGGGCCCGGACGTCGTCATGCGCCATCCGGTTCGCGACGCGCAGGAACGGATTGTGGCGCTTCGGATCGATCGAGTAATCGACGTCGCTCACGACGACGGTCCCGCTCGCGGCGTCGAACGCCGGAACGCCTTCGAGGTAGACGAGGCCGTTGTAGTGCCGTAGCCCGCCGCCGCGGAAATCGATCGACGCCTCGATGTTCGTCTTGCCGTTCGTACCGGCGGAGAGGCGAATCGAGTCGATCGCCAGCGTTGCGCCGCCGCCGAGGCTGTAGGTCCGCTTGCCGAATTGTTCGGTGATGAGGCGCGAAGCCTCGGCGTAGGGGAGCTCCACGTCGAACGGGACGCGGATCCCGCGGTCGGTACCGTTCGCGATGCGCAGCGGCGGCAGCGGCTTCTGCGCAGTCGGCGGTTTGTTGCCGACGACGACGCGCGTCCGGGCGTGCAGCTCGATCGCGCTCGCGATGGTCAGCCCCGAGCCGCGGATCGGTGTGAGGGAGACGTCGGCGGGATCGAGCACCAGCCAGGTGTTCGCCGCGATCGGGTAGGGTTGCTGGAGGGAGGTCCAGATCTGCTGCGCGCTCGACTTGAGCGACGCGAGCTTCGGCGTCTGGGCGTCGATCGTCTTCGCGGCATTGGTCAGCTGCTCTTCGAGCATCGGGCGAAGAATGAGGTCGGTGACGTCGATGCCGAGGAACGTGCAACGCCTTCCGAAGTCGAGCGGCTGAATCGAGGTGCGGGAGCGAAGGTTCCACCCTTCGCCCCAGTCGAGGCGCGACTGCACCGCGATCGTCACGTCGCGCATCGGCTCGTTGAAGCCGCAGGAGACGCAGGTGTTTCGGATCGCGCCGCTGACGTAGGGACACGCCTCGAGCGCGTAACGGATCGTCGCCGACACATGCAGGCCGGCGCCGATCATGTTGATCCCGACCGGCTCCCGCGCGACCTGGAACTTGATCGCGATGTGGTGCGCCGCGTCGATCTGGTACGAACGAGACTGCAGCGTCTTCGGGATCTGCTTCTCGACCTCCGGCAGCAGCGGCGCGAGCGACGCACTCACCGGAATGACGATCGTCGACAGCTCGGGCGGCGGCGGAGGCGCCTGCGCCGGGAGGGCTGTCGCCCGCGGTTCGGGCGCCTGCGCGCAGGCGGTGATGAGGAGTGTCGTCAGTACGAGCCGTTTCATCGGTAATATTCGCGCGTGAGTGATACGACGACGTCCGGCATCCGGGTTCAGATCGACAGTGCTTATATCCCGGAGCGGAGTGAGCCGACCGAGAGTTACTATTTCTTCGCCTACCACGTCAGAATCAGTAACGTGGGGACGGAGACCGCGCAACTCCTCAGCCGCGAGTGGATCATCACCGACTCGGATGCAAACAGCGAGCGGGTCAGCGGCCCCGGTGTCGTCGGAGAGCAGCCAACCCTCCGGCCGGGTGAGGTTTTCGAGTACACCAGCTTCTGTCCCCTGCGGACGAACGTCGGGATGATGCAAGGCGCCTACACGATGAAGCGGTTTCCCGGCGGAGAAACCTTCGAGGCCAGGATTGATCCATTCACTCTGGCTGTTCCGGGGACCGTCAACTAAATGCGCCGCTTCGCCTTCCTCCCTGCGTTCTTTACGGTTCTGACCGCCACGTTCGCGTTCGCCGTGGTGTGGAAGGTCCATTCGTACTCTGGTCCGCAGACCAAGATTACGTCGGAAAGGGAAGGTTCCTCCTCGTCTCGCAGTGGCGCGCCGGCAGCCTCGCCGGCGCATTGGTCGACAGACCTCGGCGAGGGCGCCTCCGGCGCCGGCGCCGCCCCATTGAGCACCGAGGAGCAAACCACGGCGACGCAGGCTCGCATCTCGGCCGAGCGCGACGCCCGGTACCGCGAGCTTCTCAACTCGCCCCCCTCGGGAGCGAAAGGCGCGGTCAACGGCATTCAGACGAACGCCTCCTCGTCCGCCATCACGACGCCGCCCAAAGAGAAGCCGTCGCTCGTCGCCCGCCTGGTCGCGCCGATCGTCAACGCCTTCTCGGGCGACAAACAGCGTCCGAGCCCGGTCCAGCAGCCGCTGAAGAACAACAACTCCTCCGGCGACACCGGTTCGAAGGAGAAGCAGGACCCGAAGGATCCGAACTCCGACGTCACCGCGCCGCAGCTCCAGGGAGTGGAGTTCGTCCCGAATTCGATCCAGGACGGGGAGGAGACGCTCCTCGCCATCACCGCGCTGGACGACATCAGCGGAGTCCGGACGATCTCCGGCAACATCGTCTCGCCGAGCGGCGCACTGCAGGGCTTCGCGCTGCAGCGGGAGGGGGAAGGATCGAACCGCTTCATCGCGAAGATCCTCGTCCCGAAGGACGCCGCTTCCGGCTCGTGGCACATCAACTATCTCAACCTCACCGACAACGCCAGCAATAGCGTGACGTTGAGCTGGCAGCAGGGTGCGATCCCGCAGACGGGGGCGTTCACCGTCACTTCGTCGCGCAGCGACACGACTCCGCCGACGCTGAAAGCGGTCTGGCTCGACCGTCCGTCGATGAAGGTCGGGGAGAAGAACAACGTCTTCGTCCAGGCGGACGACGACAAGTCGGGCGTGAACCTCGTCAGCGGCGTCTTCCTCAGTCCGTCCGGCTTCGCGCGCGTCGGTTTCGGCTGCCGGAATCAGGACGGCACGAACATGTGGACGTGCGAGCTGATGCCGCCTGCGAATGCCGACTGCGGCGACTGGAAGCTCGAACAGGTGCAGCTGCAGGACAAGGCGAACAACATGACGGCGATCCGCACCGACAACGCGGTCGTCGCCGCCGTTCACCTCAACATCACGAGCGACATGTGCGACAACAAGCCGCCGGTCGTGCAGAGCATCACACTCGACACCGCCGCCGTCGGCATCCCCGGCACGGTGAATGTGACGATCATCGCGACCGATGAAGGCTCCGGGATCTCCAGCATCAGCGGACAGTTCAACTTCATCGGGAAGGTCACGCCGGGGACGCAGCCGCCGCGCTTCTTCTTCTCCTGCCGTCCGGCCGGCGACCCGGCGCAGAACATGTGGACCGGCCCGATCGCGATCGTCGACAAGGCGCAGGCGCGCGGGATCTACCGCCTCGGGTCGCTCCAGGTGATCGACAAGGCGAACAACGTCAAGCTCTACTCGGCGAACGATCCGGTGATTGCGAACGTCGCGTTCCGCGTCCAGTAGCTCACGACCACGTCTTCGATAGGCGGGCGCGCGGCATCTCGGGGACGGCGCATCCTTCCTCGTCGGCGTAGTGCGAGATGTCGTTGAATAGCGTCAGCCGGGCGTGCGCGACGTCCTTGAAGTCGAGGATGTTCAGCGCGGCGGGGCTTTGGTCGAGGCGGTCGCGGTAGCGGCGCGGGTCGAAGCCGAGGAGCGACGAGAGGAGGAGACGGATCGTCGCTTTGTGCGAGACGACGATGAAACGCTCCCCCTCGTGGCGCTGAACCAGATCCAGCATCGCCGGAAGGGCGCGGGCCGTCACCTGGAGCCCGCTCTCGCCGCCCTCCGGAGCGAAGGTGTACGGGTCTTCCTCCCACTTGGCGTACTCGCCGGCGAACTCCTGCTCGACCTCGGCGCGGGTCTTTCCCTCCCACCGGCCGTGCGCGATCTCGCGGACGGCGTCGACGGTGATGACGTCCATGCCGGCGGGCTTGGCAATGAGGCGAGCCGTCTCAACGGTTCGCTTGAGCGGACTGGCGTACACAGCCGCGACCTTTTCATGCGCGAGCCGGTAGCCGAGCATTTCGGCCTGGGTCCGGCCGGCATCGGAGAGGAGAACGTCGATTGCGCCGGCGAAGCGATCTTCCGCGGAGAGCTCGGTGGATCCGTGGCGAATGAGGAAGACACGGGTGGTCATGGTTCGAGTCTAGTGGAGCGCAGACATTCCTGTCTGCGCGGAAAAAGAAAGAGGCTCGCGGTCTCTGGTTCCGCGAGCCCAGCCTCGGTCCGTTGACAGCCACCAGAAGGCATTCGAACCGACATCTGCCTCGACGAGCCCTAGCCTCTCGAGGCTCATGCGAACCGTTGAACATCCGCCAAGGGGCATTCGGTTCGCCCGCTCCGGCATCCTCGCATCCCGGCGCGACCCTTCAGCCCGTTGACACCCACGAGGGGGATTCAAGCTGAAGGTGAACGTCAATATGGGCTCGCACTTTTGAACGCGCAAGAGGGTCGCGAAAAAAATTTTTCGCGTGAATCACGAGTCCGGCGTCACGAGTCACGAGACCGGAACAACTCTCGGCGAACCACTGTTGCCCTGTATCCAATACCGCGAGTAACATACGCGGTCCCACCGTCCTCGTGGACCGAGTGACAATCTCTGAAAGGTAATAACGAACCCACATGAGCCAGTCGAGAGAAAGCGCCGAGGCTACGTTCGCTGAGGCGTTCGAAGCGAGTCTGAACTTTAAAACTCCGGAGCAGGGTGAGCTGCTTCGCGGAACGATCGTATCGATCTCGGGAGACGACGCGTTCGTATCGTACGGCGGCCCCTCGGAAGCCGTCATGGCCGCGGCGGAGTTGGACGGACTCGACATTGGCGACTCGGTCGAAGGGACCGTCGTCAAAACATCCCCCGAAATCCGGATCTCTCGGAAGCTCGCGCGCGGCAAAGCATCGCTCGAGCAACTCAAGCAGATGTTCGAGAACCACCTCCCCGTCGAAGGGAAGGTGACCGGGCGCAACAAGGGCGGTTTCGAGGTCAGCGTCGCCGGCCTCCGCGCCTTCTGCCCCCTCTCCCAGATCGCCCTCGGGAAGATCGAGAATCCCGACACCTTCCTCAACCAGACCTACGAGTTCCGGGTCACCGAGCTGTCGGATGACGGCCGCCGCATCGTCGTCTCCCGCGCGGCCCTGTTGAAGGAAGCGTCGCAGGCACGCGCCGAAGAGGCGCGCCAGCGCGTCGTTCCGGGCGCGGAGCTCGATGGCCGGGTCAAGACGCTCACCCCGTTCGGCGCCTTCGTCGACCTCGGCGGCGTCGACGGTCTTCTCCACGTCTCGGAGATGAGCCGCCGCCGCGTCAGCGATCCGAAGGAGCTCGTCGAGATCGGACAGGAAGTCCACGTCCGCGTCATCAAAGTCGAGAACGACGGCAAGCGCATCTCCCTCTCGATGAAGGAATTCGAGAGCGATCCCTGGAGCGACGTCGAAGACCGCTACACCCCCGGCACGCAGTTCAGCGGCCGTATCCTCCGCTCGACCGACTTCGGCTTCTTCGTCGAGGTCGAGCCGGGGCTCGATGGCCTCGTCCATGTGTCGCAGCTTCCGCTCGGCGTCAAGGCGAGCGACCTGAAGATCGGCGAGACGGTCACCGGCTGGGTCCGCGAGGTCGATCCTTCGAAGAAGCGCCTCTCGCTTTCTCTGCGCGAGGTCGCGACGAGCGATCCGTGGGAGACGGCGAGCCAGCGTTATTCGATCGGCAAGGTCGTCGAGGGAACGGTCGATCACATCGCCGGACCCGGCGTGTTCGTCCAGCTCGAGCCGGGTCTCGTCGGCCTCGTGCCGAACTCCGAGATCGCGCAGGAGGTCGCGGGCTCCGTCCGTGCCGCCGACAAGCTGGTCGTCCGCGTCATGAGCGTCGACCCGGGCCGCAAGCGCATCTCGCTCAGCTACGACGCCGCCAAGGCCGCCGCCGAGCGCGAGGAGTACTCGAAGTTCATGGACGAGCAGCGTGAGTCGGAAGGGGAGAGCGCCATGGCTCTCGCATTCCGCCGCGCCATGGAAAAGAAGCGCTAGTTGCGAGTCTTTCTCACCGGCGGCACCGGTTACGTCGGCGCGGCAGTCGCCGAGGCGTTGCGGGAGCGCGGCCATGACGTGGCGGCGCTCGCACGGCCCGAATCGGACGCAGGACATCTGCGCGAGATCGGCGCGGTCGTCGTCGCGGGCGACCTCGACTCGCTGCCGCCGGCCGATACGCTCGCGCAGTACGACACGATCGTCCACACCGCGCAGTCGAACACGCGCACTGCGGAACTGGCGCACAAGGCGCTCGACGCGTTCACGACACTGAAAGCCCACCTGATCTGGACGTCCGGCGTCTGGGTGCTCGGCAACACGACGAACGCGAACGAACGCTCGCCGGTGAATCCGCTGGAGATCGTGTCGTGGCGTCCGGAGACGGAGCAGCGCGCCCTCGCGGCGAACGCTTGCGTCGTCCGGCCCGGTTGCGTCTACGGCGGGAAGCAGAGCCTCTTCCGCGACTGGTTCGCATCGGTCGAGCAGGGACGTCCGATCCAGATCGTCGGCGACGGCAGCAATCACTGGGCGATGGTCGACCTCCACGAGCTGGCGAAGCTCTTCGTGCGCGCCGCCGAGCTCCGCGCGACCGGCGTCTTTCACGCCATCGACGACACCCGCGCGCCGCTCGAACAATGCGCGCGCGCCGTCGGACCGAGCTCGCGTCTGGAGTTCCTTCCCGCGGACGCGATGCGCGTCAAGCTCGGCGCCTTCACCGACGCGCTCACGCTCGATCAGATCATCGACAGCGCCGACACCCGCCAGCGCCTCGGCTGGAACCCGAAACGCACGTTCACCTCCTCCGTGCCCGAGCAGTGGGCTGAGTGGCGCGACGCGTCGTCATAGGGTTTCGGGCTCGTCCTTTGCTCCGCGCGGCGGCGGAGGTGCAGTAATGCAGAAGTGGGCAGTTCTCGCGGGGCTCCTGTTCCTGGCGATTCCGGCGTTCGGGGAGGATGCGAAGGCTCCGGACAAACCGTGGGCGAGCAGCCTCGGAGCGGGGCTCGCGATCACGAGCGGCAACACCGACACGAAGAACTACAACCTTTCGTTCACGACGAAGTACGACCCGAAGACGAAGGTGGTGTTCAAGGCGGACGCGCTCTACCTGCGCGGTGAGTCGGACGGTGTGACGAATGTCGACAAGGCGACGGCGGACGCTCGCTACGAGTACAACCTATCCGACCGGACGTTTGCGTTCGCCGAGGTGAACTACCTCCGCGATCCGTTCACGGACATCGACTACTTCGTGGCGCCGCTCGCGGGCGGCGGCTACCGGCTGATCAAGAGCGACAGGCGGAACCTGACGATCGACGGCGCCGCCGGCGCGGAGGTCGAGCGCAGCTCGCTCGGCCGCACGTCGAGCGGGGCGCTGAAGGCCGGCGAGAACTTCGATTGGGCGCTGTCTCCGACGAGCAAGTTCGTGCAGAAGCTCACCGGCATCTGGAAGACCAAGGACTTCGGCGACGCGCTCTACCACTTCGACGCCGGCCTCACGACCACGGTCGCCGCCCGGCTGGAGCTGAAACTCGCCTACGCCTACGACTACAAGACCCGGCCTCCTCTCGTGACGGTGAAGAAAG
>DASXIH010000466.1:0-11769 GCA_036498125.1 Thermoanaerobaculia bacterium | reverse complement strand
AGAGAACGGATCGAGACAGAGGCCGCACACCTGCCCGGTATGCGCGCCGTTGCAGAGCGACGGATCGGAAACGCTTGCAACGAACGCCATGAAGTAGCGGCCGTCGAACGTCTTGATCACTGACGGCGACGCCACCCTGCCGATGTACGTCAGCGGATCAATCGGCAGGTCGCCGAACATCCAGCGGAACGTCGTCCGCGTGATCGCCGGCTGGACGGTGAAAACCCCGTTTGAGCCGCGGCGGCCGCTCCAGATCTGGTCGCCGAATGGAAATTGATCATTACAGTGGTTCTGGAGAATGCCGGTCGTGCTGTAGACGTTGGAGATGTCGTTCTCAAAAGCAACCGGGGCGGGGTCGAACGACCAGCCATTGCAGTTGGTCGAGGCAGTGTTCGGGTCGGGGTCGATCACCCGGCGGCCTCCGCGGGTGATGACGAGGTCGTCGGCGCCTGCGGCCAAAGTGGCCAGCAGAAGCAAACTCGTAAAAGCTAGAAACCGTGGCATAAAGCCCATGGTACGGCATGGGATGACCGGAGCAGCTAAAATCTGTTTCACACCTCTCCTGTGATGTTCGACAAATTCAAAGAAGAGTGCGGTGTCTTCGGCATCCTGAACCATCCGGACGCCGCAAATCTCGTGTACCTCGGCCTGTACGCGCTACAGCACCGCGGACAGGAGAGCGCCGGCATCGCATCGGTGGTCGATCGCCAGATCCTTTCCGAGAAGGAGATGGGGAAGGTCGTCGATGTTTTCACGCCGGAGCGGATGTCGCGGTTGCCGGGTGATACCGCAATCGGACACGTCCGCTATTCGACGGCGGGCGGCTCGATGCTCTGCAATGCACAGCCGATCGTCGTCTCGACGAACAAAGGGCCGATCGCGCTCGCGCACAACGGCAATCTCGTCAATGGCGGCGAGCTGCGCCGGCAGCTCGAGGCAGAGGGATCGATCTTCGCCACGATGTCGGACACCGAGGCGGTCGTGCATCTGATTGCGCGATCGAAGGAGCCGACTCTCGAGAAGGCGCTCGTCGAGACGCTGGAACAGTGCCGCGGCGCGTATTCGATCGCGGTGATGACGCCGCGCAAGATCCTGGTCGCCCGCGACCCGTACGGCCTCCGGCCGCTGGTGATCGGCAAGATCGACGATGCGCTGGTGGTGTCGTCGGAGACGTGTGCATTCGATCTCATCGGCGCGGAGACGCTTCGCGAGGTGCGCGCCGGCGAGATGATCGCGATCGAGCAGGAGGACGGAGCCGCCGCGGCGACGCTACGCGTGGTGCACCGCTTCCCCGCTCCGCGCGAGGCGCGCTGCATCTTCGAGCACGTCTACTTCGCGCGTCCCGACTCGGTCATCTTCGGCAACAACGTGGCCGAGGTGCGGCAGCGGTTCGGAGCGCAACTCGCGCGCGAGCATCCGGTCGAGGCGGACGTCGTCGTCCCCGTTCCAGACTCCGGCGTCTTCGCGGCGCTCGGCTACGCACAGGAATCGGGGATCCCGTTCCAGTTCGGGCTCGTGCGCAATCACTACGTCGGGCGGACGTTCATCGAGCCGAAGCAGACGATCCGCAATTTCGGCGTGAAGGTGAAGCTGAATCCTGTGCGCGAGCTGGTCAAGGGCAAGCGCGTGGTGCTGATCGACGACTCGATCGTGCGCGGGACGACCTCGAAGAAGATCGTCCGGATGCTGAAGCAGTTCGGCGCGACGGAGGTGCACATGCGCATCTCTTCGCCGCCGACGACGGGACCGTGCTACTACGGCATCGACACGCCGGAGCGCCGCGACCTTATCGCCAGCTCCAGCTCGACCGAGGAGATCCGCGACTTCATCGAAGCCGACTCGCTCGGCTACCTCTCGGAAGAGGGGATGCTGAACGCCGTCCGCAACGGCGACGACCCCGCGAAGCTGTACTGCGCCGCGTGCTTCACGGGGCGTTATCCCGTCGCCGTGTAGAGCCCCCTACACCGGCCGGTCTTCGTCGCGTGTTTCGCCGCTCGTGAAGAGGCGGCGGCGTTCGCGATCGGCGGTGGTCTCGTACTCGCGCGGCACATCGCGCTCGACGTCGACGCCTTCGTTCACCAGCTCCTCGAACAGCGCGCGGTAGTGGAGCATCGCCTGGCGCAGATCTTCGGTCGATCCGTGCTTGTCGATCAGCGCGTGTCCCGCGCGGTAGTGCTCGACGACGCGCGGATGCTTCACCGAGAGATGCGCCGCATGCGTCTCGAAGTCCGCCATCGGATAGCCGCGCGTCCGCATGACGTCGGTGATCAGCTCATCCGCTTCGACGACGGCCGTGGTCGGACGATTCACGAACTGCTGCTCGACCCGCGTCCAATCGGACGTGTACCGATCGCGTTCGGCCGCGGAAAGCGGACGGATGTCGAACGTCTTGACTTCTTCGGCGCGCGAGACGAGTTGCTCCTCCGCGGCAGAACGGCTTCCCGCGGCGCGGACGGTGCGGTCGTATTCACTGCCGTAATGGTCGCGCAGCCGCGCGGTGCGCGAGCGGCGCACGCCGGCTGAAACGGCAAAAATGATCACGAGCGCAGCGACGATCGCGCCGGCAATCCAAAGAACTTGAGGATCGATGTTGGTCATGGCCTGTTCTCCGGCCATGGGGACCGCAAAGGGTGTGCCGCTACATCTCGTGTCGCGCTTGCCGAAAACCGACCATCGGCTCCTGGATGAGCCCGCTCGTGATGCCGTCGGCGTCGAGCGGGCGGCTGAAGTAGAAGCCCTGCGCCTCGTCGCACTGGCGGCGCTGCAGGAAAGCGAACTGGTCTTCGGTTTCGACACCCTCGGCGACGACGCGCAGACGCAGCGTCCGCGCAATGGCGATCACAGCCGAGACGATCGCGCCGTCGCTCTCGCTCGTCGTCACGCCGCCGACGAACGTCCGGTCGACCTTCACCGCGTTGATCGGAAACTGCTTGAGATAGTTGAGCGACGAGTAGCCGGTGCCAAAGTCGTCGATCGAGATCGCGACGCCGATCTCGTTGAGCGAGCGAAGCACTTCGACGCTCAGCTCCGCGTTCTGCATCGCGGTGCTCTCTGTGATCTCGAGCTCCAGGACGCTCGGGTCGATGCGCGCGTCCGCGAGCGTGCGGCGGACGAGTTGCGCGAGCTCGTACTGCTGGAACTGTCGCGCCGAGAGGTTCACTCCGACCCGCAACGGCGGCAATCCGCAGTCGCGCCACTCCCGCGCCTGCACGCATGCGTTGTGGAGCACCCACTCGCCGATCGGAAAAATGAGGCGGCTCTCCTCCGCCATCGGGATGAAGGCGAGCGGCTCGATGAGACCGCGTTCCGGGTCTTGCCAGCGCACCAGCGCCTCGACGCCGATGACGCGGCCGGTCGCGAGGTTCACCTGCGGCTGGTAATGGAGGATGAGCTGATTGAGCTGCATCGCGCGGCGCAGCCGCGTCTCAAGCGACAGACGCTCCAGCGCCCGCGTCTTCATCTCTTCGGTGCAGAGCTGATAATTGTTGCGGCCAGACTCTTTGGCGCGGTACATCGCGCTGTCGGCGTTGCGCAGCAGCGTCTCGACGTCGAAACCGTCGACCGGGTAGAGCGCGATGCCGATGCTCGCGGAGAGCTCGATCGGCATCCCCGAGATGGTCATCGGCTGCTGCACAGTCTCGAGGATTTTCTGAGCGACGTGAGCGGCGTCTTCCGGGTGGCGGAGGTCGGAGAGGATGATCGTGAACTCGTCGCCGCCGAGGCGCGCGACGGTGTCGTCCTCGCGGATGCACTCGCGCAAACGCGCCGACATCTCGAGGAGCAGCTCGTCACCCGCTGTGTGGCCGAGGGTGTCGTTGACGCTCTTGAAATGATCGAGGTCGATGAACATCACCGCGAGCGAACGGCCGTTGCGGCGCGCCCGGTTGATGCCGAGGGCAAGGCGGTCGGTGAAGAGGCGGCGGTTCGGGAGATGCGTCAGGACGTCGTGGTAGGCGTGGAACTCGATCTGTTCTTCCGCGCGCTTCCGGTCGCTGATATCGACGACCGTCGCGTGGATCATCGCGTTCTCGCCCTGGCCGACGAGGCCGAGGTTCTGGAGGGCCCAGACGCGCGCACCGTCGACCCGGCGGAGCTCGATCTCGACGCCGTTCAGCAGCCCGGCGTCCTGCAGCATCGACGCGAGCTCGTCGCGCTCGACGCGGCGTTCGAAGAGCGCGCCGACCGAGGTGCCGACGAGATCGTTGCGCTTCGCACCGACGAGGTTCGCGAACGTCGAGTTGCAGTCGACGATCTCGCCGTTCACGTTCGTGATGTAGACGCCGGCCGCGTTCTGCTCGAACAGAAGCCGGTACCGCACCTCCGACTCGCGCAACGCCGCCTCGGCGGCAAACCGCGCGGTGACGTCGCGGAAGCTCCAGACGCGCACTTTCGCGATCCCCTCGATGGTGCGTCCGATCGAGTACCGCTCGAACCGGCGGCCGTCCTTGAATTCGAGGAGCTCGAAGCTCTCGGCGTCCGGCTGCGCGTAGAGGGTTGAGATGGTATTTTCGAAGTCGGCCGGCTGCGACAGTTGATCGACCACGGTCGAGCGGACGAGCTGCTCGTCGGCGGTGTCGATGATGTTCTGCGGGATGCGCCACATGTCGACGTAGCGCTGGTTGTACGTGAGGATGTGGCCGCGATCGTCGGTGACGAGGATGCCGTCGGCCGTCGAGTCGAGTGTCGAGTGGAGGAGCGTGACGGCGCGGCGTGCCTCGCGCTCGGCGCGCTTCCGCTCGCGCATGTCGCGGCCGATGATCACGGCGCCGGCCGCCTCGCCCTGGTGGATGACCGGCGAGATCGAGAGCGTCAGGTCGACCTTCTTGCCGTCGCGCGAACGGAACGCGTACTCGGCGCTGCGGACCGAACGGCGGCGGAGCGTCGCGTTGAGATCGTCCTCAGGCGACGCGAGGAACTCCTCGATGCGGAGTCCCGTCAGCTCGTCGGGCATGAATCCGAGGAGATGCTCGGTCGCGTTGTTCGCAAACTGGATGCGGCCGTCGCGGTCGCAGACGAAGAGGACGTCGACCATCGTGTTGATGATCTGGTTCGCCGCGAGCGACGGCGTGATCGGCACGAGGTCGTACCGCCGCACGACGTACCCGACGACGGCGACGAATCCGAAGATCGGCAGGAAGCCGAACGGATAAACCGCGATGCCGAACTTCGCGAGGAAGTCGACGCAGCCGAAGTACGCGATCCCGAACGCAACGATCAGCAGGTGGATCCGTACCCGCTCCACGCCGCGCGCGTCCGGCTGTGCGCGGATGAACTCCGCCAGCGCGGCGATGAGAAAACCGCAGAAGAAGAGGAGAAACGGAATGCTGGTGACGGTGTCGTATCGCGGGTAGTAGCCCCACCAGTAGTGACGGACGGCCGGGATCAGGTCATTGCTCTCGACCGCGATCGCGCTGAACGCCGCCCCGATGATCCAGGCGCCCCAGACGACGCCGCGACGCGACGGGAAGACGCGCAGCATCTCGACGCTGAACTGGTAAATCGCCGGTGCGAGGAACGGAACGCCGAAGTACGCCAGGCGCGCCCAGCGAAGCGCGGTGGCGGCGTCCGCCGAGAGGTACATCATCGTGAACGCCGCGAACCAGATCGACGCGAACACGGTCAGCGCGAAAAAGGCGACGCTCACGCGCGAGACGCGGCGCATCACGACGCGCAGGCCGAACAGCAGCATCAGCAGCGTCGTCGCTGCCGTCGGAACTGCAAACGGCGAAAATACATAGACCGGTGTGTCGATTGCGGGCACGATGGTCTCGCTGAGCTAAGGGAGAGAGTTTCTTATTGTATGTCCAGAACCGTTGAAGTGCTGATCATCGGCGCGGGGGTGACCGGCGCGAGTATCGCGCATCACCTCGCCTCGTACGGAATCCGCGACGTCGCCGTGATCGACCGCGCCCCCACCCTCGGCGGCGGCAGCTCACCGCGCGCGACCGGCGGCTTCCGCGCGCAGTTCGAGACGCCGGTGAATGTCCGGCTGTCGATGCTCTCCCGCGAAAAGCTGCTGCGGTTCGAAGAGGAGACCGGCGTCAATCCCGGATTCACGCAGCACGGATACCTCTTTCTCGCACGTTCGCCGGAGGTGCTCGACGGTCTGCGCGACGCGATCGAGGTGCAGCACGCGTGCGGGGCGACGGAGTCGCGCGTCATCGGCGCGGACGAGGCGCGGGCCATCAATCCGGCGATTCACGACGACGCGATCATCGGCGGCACATACTCCCCTGCCGACGGTTTCATCCGCGCCATGCAGATCCTGCGCGGCTACTACGAGTCGGCGCGGCGGCAGGGCGTCGAGTTCTTCTTCGAGGCCGACCGGCGCGACTTCTCCGCGCGCGTGGTCGTGAACGCAGCCGGCGCTTGGGCGGCGGAGATCTGCGACGTCCCGATCGCTCCGGTGGAGCGGCACGTGGTGGTCACCGCGGAGACCACCGTCCTCGACGAAAAGATGCCGATGACGATCTGGACGGATGACGGCTTCCACCTCCGCGTCCGCGACGGCCGGGTGTTGCTGCTCGCGCCGCCGCCGCTGATGCCGTCAATCGAGTCGATCGCGCACGAACGGGTGCCGTGCCTGCGCGATGTGCCGCTCGACCCCGCCGGCGCCTGGTCCGGTTTCTACGAGATGACCCCCGACCGCCACGCCATCATCGGCTGGGTGAATGAGCGCCTCTTCGTCGCTGGCGGCTCCTCGGGGCACGGCGTCATGCACGCCCCGGCCATCGGCCAAGTTGCCGCCGAGATGATCGCCGGCCGCACGCCGAGCATCGACGTCCACGCGCTCCGTCCACAGCGCTTTGCCGAGGGAGAAGCAATCGTGTCGAGCGAGTTACTTTAGATTGGCAGTGAGTTCCAGAATCGCCGCAGCGATCTGATCGACGTACGCGGTGAGACCGTGATCGCCTTGGTCGAAGACGACGAGTTTCGAGCCGGGGGCGAGGCCGGTTGACTCCCATCGCTGCCATGTCTCCTCCACCAGCTCGAACGGGACCGTTTCGTCCTGTCGGCCCATGAAGACGATGACACGCGCGCGCGGAGGCTGCGCGTCGGCGTCGACGTCGTTCATCTGATCGAAGAACGCGCGGTGGATCGGTGCGTTGGCGTTGAGCGCGTGATTCCAGACGGTGACCGGATCGCCGTCCTGAAGCCGCGTCTTCCAGCGCGCGCCGATGCCGAGAGCAGGCGCGATGAGGACCAGCGGCGCGTCAACGCCGCGACGCGCGATCTCCAACGCGACGAGAGCGCCGAGGGAGCTGCCGGCGAGCACGGCGGGCGGATTCGCGCGAGCGTGTTCGAGCGCAAAGGCAACCATCGCGTTCCAGTCGAGCTGCTCGAACGACGGCACATTCAGATCCGGCGCATCGAGCACGACTCCGTGCGGCTCGAGCAGCGGCCGCAGCGTCGTGATCTTCGCGCTCGCCGGCGACGACGCGAATCCGTGGAAGTAGAGAACGTTCACGTCTTCAACGCGGTGTATTCGCTGAACGTGCCCAATTCGACGTGCCGCTTCGTGTCAGAAAACCCGGCACCGCGGAGGGCATCGAGAATGGTCTCCGGCGGGACGCACGACCGGATGGTGTCCCAGTAGTAGTGCATCAGCTTCTCCGCCTCGGCGTTCCGGCTGCGGAGGCGCGCGAGGAACGGAACGATCGTGCCGAGATGAAAGCGGAGGACGGCGTAGCCGGCGCGGGAACGCGGCGGCGTGATCTCGAGGATCAGTACCCGTCCGTTCGGACGGAGCACCCGGAAGAGCTCCGCGAACAGGCCGCGAAGGTCGGCGAAGTGCCGCAATGCGAAGCCGATCGTCAGGAAGTCGAACGACCCATCGGGGAACGGTAGACGCTCGCCGGCATTCTGGACCAGCGGCAAGCGGTGCTTGGAACGTCCGGCGAGGAGCATTCCGATCGAGGCATCGCTCGCGACGATGTGCTTCGTGACCCCTGCCGCGGCGCGCGCCACGACGCCCGTCCCGGTCGCGAGATCGAGCATCCGCATGCCGGGCGTGAGCCCCGCCCGCTCGAGTGCCATCTTGCGATAGCGGTTGCCCGAGCCGAACGACAGCATGCCGATGATGTCGTCGTACCACTCGGCCGTTTCGTCGAAGATATTGCGCACGAACCGCTCGCGCTGCGACGCGTCGCCGTAGTACTCGCCGAGGACCGGATGCGGGGGAAGGGTGTCAGGCATGCCGCGCGAATGATAGTCCGAGGACCGAGGACCGAGGACTGTTCAGGCATCCAATGTGATATTGGATCGCTTCGGAATGCCGAAGCAATCGCTCGACGAGATGGCGCAGGAGCTCATGAGCCATCTCGAGATCCTCACCAAACGCTTCCTGCTGCCGGAGAAGACTGCGCAGCTCAGCCGCAGCGAGACCGCGGTGCTCCGACACCTGTCCGACCACGGTGCCGCCACCATGAGCGATCTCTCCTCGTTCCTGGGGCTGGCGCTGAGCAGCACCACGGGCGTGGTCGACGCCCTTGCCGAGAGGAAGCTGGTGGAGCGGAAGCGCGGCGAAGGCGACCGGCGGCAGGTGCGCGTCGCCCTCACCCGGAGCGGAACCCGCATGCACGATGCCTTCATGGGCGCACGCTGCGGCCTCGGCATCGGAATGCTCGATCCGCTCACCGAAAACGAGCGAAAGAAGCTCCTCGACTATTTCCGCAAGATGACGTCAGGATTACTTCGGTAGTCCGAAATATTCGGATGATCGAAGTGTTGGTAAGGAACTCCGTGAAACGAATTCTCGCAATCGCTTTTGCACTCGCCGCCACCGTCGTTTCCGCGCAGACGGCGCAGCCGGTAGTGACACAACCACCGCCGCAACCCATTCCGATGCCGCCGGTGCAGGCTCAGCCGGGGCTTCAGCCTCAGCCGTTACCGTTGCCACAGCCGCTCGGCATCGTGAACCAGCCGCCGGCTCCGGCGCCGCAGGTGACGGCGGCGGAGACCGAGGCGACGCCGAACCCGCTGCCGCTGACGATCGCCGGAGCGATCCGGATGGCGCTCAGCGAAGGGACGCAGGCGCGGCTTGCGCGGACCGGCGAAGAGCGCGCGCGCATCGCCCAACGCGAGGCGCTCGATGCGATGCTGCCGCAGGCGAACGCGAACCTGCTGCGCTACAACCAGTCGATCAACCTCGCGACGTTCGGCTTCACGCTGCCGGGCGTTCCGCAGATCGTCGGTCCCTTCAACGTCACCGACGCGCAGGTCACCGCTGCAATGCAGCTCTTCAACCTCGCCGCGCTGCGTGCCTACCAGGCGCGCAAGGCCGGCTTGAGCGCGAGCCGGTACGACGTGGAGCGCGCCGAGAACGACGTCGCGGCCGCCGTGGCGCGGTTGTACGTACTCGTCGCGCGTGCCGAGGCGCAGGTGAACGCGCGGACGGCCGACGTGAAGCTGTTCACCGAGCTCTCCCGCGTCGCGAACGACGAGTTCAAGGCGGGAACGGGAACGCGGCTCGACGTCGCGCAGGCGAACGTCCAGCTCTCGCGCGCGCAGCAGTCGCTCTTGTCGGCGCGCAACGATCGCGAGACGGCGCGCCTCGCGCTGCTCAACTCGATCGGTGCGGACGAGGGGACGGACGTCATCCTCAGCGACGCACTGAAAGCGCCGTCCGACGTCCCCGACACCGCGGCCGCCATCGCGACGGCACGCGCGAACCGTCCCGACCTCAAGACGCTCGACCTGCAGGAGCGCTCGGCACAGCTCCTGGTCGACGCGCAGCACGACCGCCGCCTGCCGAGCGTCTCACTCGACTTTACCGGCGACTACAGCGGCAACAAGACCACCGACCTCCTCTGGTCGCGCCGGATCGCCGCCATGGCGACGGTTCCCATCTTCCGCGGCGACATCAACTCCGCCATCGCCCGCGCGAAGGCCGACCTCGAAGACGCCCGCACGCGCCACCACGCCGCGGAGCGCGACGTCGAGCAGGAAGTCCGCTCCTCCCTGCTCACGGTGCAGAACTCGAACGCGCGTGTCGCGGTCGCGGCCGAGAACGTCAAGGTGGCCGAGGAAGCGCTGCAGATTGCACGCGACCGGCGTACAGCCGGTTACGGCTCGCCGGTTGAAGTGGATCGCGCCGAGGATGCCTACCGGCAGGCGCATGAAGACCTGATCGCCGCGCAGGCCGACGCCGCGATGTCGTGGTACAGCCTGCAGCACGCGACCGGCGACATCCGGTCGCTCTTCGGAGAGCCTGCGAAGTGACCACTGCCGCAGCGACCACCGGCTTCGCGCCGGCGGTGCCGAGCCGTCCCCCGGTCAACAAATGGCTGGTGACGGTGTCGATCACGTTCGGCACGCTGATGGGGGCGATCGACGCGTCGATCGTCAACGTCGCCGTACCGCACCTGATGGGCGCCCTCGGCTCGACGGTCGAGCAAATCACGTGGGTCACGACCGGGTTCGTCATCGCGACGGTCATGGTCATGCCGCTGACCGGCTTTCTGGCGCGGCTCTTCGGACAGAAGCGCGTCTACATGTTCTGTCTGGCGCTCTTCGTCGCCGGCTCGGCGCTGTGCGGGATGGCTCGAACGCTCCCGCTGCTCGTCGTCTTCCGCATCATCCAGGGCCTCGGCGCCGGCGCACTGCAGCCGACCGAGCAGGCGATCCTGCGCCAGACGTTCCCGCCGAAAGAGCAGGGCATGGCGATGGCCGTCTTCGGCATGGCGGTCGTCCTCGGGCCGGCGTTCGGCCCGACCCTCGGCGGCTGGATCGTCGACAACTACTCGTGGCCGTGGATCTTCTACATCAACATCCCGATCGGCGCGCTCTCGCTCCTGATGGTCTCGCGCTTCGTGCACGAGCCGGAAGACGTCCGCGTCGCCATGCACGCGATGGCGGATCGCCAGCGCAAGCACCTCGACTGGGCCGGCATCGGCCTCCTCATCCTCGGCGTCGGCAGCATGCAGTACGTCCTGGAGGAGGGGAACCGCAACGACTGGTTCGCGTCGGGAGAGATCAAGATCATCATGCTGGTCTCGGCGATCGCGCTGATATTGCTTCTCATACGCGAGTTCAGCGCGACCGTCCCCGCGGTCGACTTCTCGCTGTTCCGGGACGTCGTCTTCATGTCCGGCACGATGATCGGCGCCGTCATGTTCGCGATGCTGATGTCGGTCACGTTCCTCCTGCCGCTCTTCATGCAGACGCTCCTGGGATTCTCCGCGACGCAGTCCGGCATCGCGCTGATGCCACGATCGCTCTGCATGCTCGTCGTCATGCCGATCGTCGGGCGGATCTACAACAAGGTCTCGCCGCGCATCGTGATCGCATTCGGCATCCTGCTGTTCGCCTACACGGCGTGGCTGATGGGTCACTACACGCTGCAGACGTCGAACCGCGACATCATGATGGTCCTCATCATCCAAGGCGTCGCGTTCGCGTGCCTCTTCATCCCGCTGACGACGGTCGCCCTGAGCACGATCCCGCGCCACCGCATGCCGGATGCGACCGGCCTCAACTCGCTGCTGCGCCAGATCGGCGGCTCGATCGGGCTCGCCGTCATGGCGACGCTGATGACGCGCTTCGCGACGCGTGCCCGCGACGCGATGCTGCCGAACCTCTCGCTCGCCCGTCCGGTCGTCGCGGCGCGGGTCCAGGCGATGACGGCGATGCTGCAGTCGAAAGGATACGATCTGGTCGCGGCCCGCAGCACTGCGGTACGCATGCTCGACTTCCAGGTCCGGCAGCAGGCGATGGTGCTTTCCTTCGAGCGTCTCTTTTATGTCTGCGGAATCGCGTTCCTCTGCGTCC
>DASXIH010000465.1:0-2807 GCA_036498125.1 Thermoanaerobaculia bacterium | reverse complement strand
GGCGCTCGTCAATTAACCGCCTGGTCCCACATGTTCATCGCTACCACCCGTGGATCGGGCAGACGGAAAGCGCTACGCAGCTTCAAGCTCTGAATGCATCGCACCGTCGAGCCGCGTAAGCTCCGGGCCGGTGTTTCACCGCGCGCTGGTGGCAAGTTCCAGAACGCGGGCCGCAATTGGCACATTCGCCGAGCGCCAGACGTGACGCTCTTCGAACGGCCAGGCGTAGATCGGATTGCCGTCACGGATGAGTGTCAGCAAGCACGGCTCGCAAAGCTCCTCGGCGGCCCACTCATATACGCGTTGCAGCCGCGGCGCGATCACCGCGTAATCGAGCAGCCGTCCGAGACGTCGTTCACCGGCGATGTAGCTCTCGACGTCGCTCCGCAGCGGGAAGCGGTCAGGGACCACGCGACCGAGCGAAAGGAAGGCGCCCGCCATCCCGAGCCGCGGATCCCCGAGCCACCGGCCGAGTGGAGCGAACCATCCCAGCGCCAACCGTGGCGACCCCACGAGCGCGTGCGCGTACAGCACCCGCGCCAGCGCAACGTTCATGAAGAAGCGCTCCGCCGCCGTCTCCGCCTCGGCGAGTTCGTCGTGCTCGAGGTACGCGGCAACGATGCTCGCGTTGTGAGCGCGGTACCAGCTTGCCGCCGCCGGGCGCCGTGCGAACTCGAGCCACAGCCACACCGAGTGCGACGACGGCGCTTCGGCCAGGCCGCCAGACAGCGCGAGCGTTTCGCACCCGTCACGCAGCAGCCGCTCATTCACCGCACGCCACCACATGCTGCCCGGAGGAGATCCGTCGAGCGGATTGAGTACCCCGCGTTCGATCTGCCAGCGCATGAACGACATCGCCGCCCGTTCGAACGGCAGGTATCGCGGGACATCGCCCGCTGGGCGCTCGTAGGTGCGCGTCATGAGCGCGAGCCGTGCCGCCGGATCGTCGCGTACCGCGGCGACCTGCGCATCGGCCCAAGCGACGGCAAATCGGATCACGATTCAGAAGCGACGGCCGTCCGTGGCAAGTCCGGTCTGTCGGGTTTGACGTCGCGCGTCATGCCCCGGGCCATCAAGCCCTGCCAGGTGGGTGTGAATTCGAGCCTGCGGCGGCCGCCTCGCGGCTGAGGAAGCTGGTGATCTCTTCGATCGAGCTCATCAGCGGTGCCGGAAACATGATCGTGGAGTTCTTGTCAACTCCGATTTCGAGCATCGTCTGAAGGTTGCGCAGCTGGAGCGCCAGAGGATGGGCCATCATCTCGTCAGAGGCGCGTCCGAGCTCGCCGGCAGCGAGTGCTTCGCCTTCGGCGGCGATGATCTTGGCGCGCTTTTCCCGCTCGGCCTCGGCCTGACGGGCCATCGCTCGCTGCATCGTGTCCGGCAACTGGATGTCCTTGAGCTCGACGACCGTGACCTTGACGCCCCATTCCTCGGTCTGGACGTCGAGGATCTCACGGATGTTCTTGTTGATCTCGTCCGTCTCGGACAGAGTCTCATCGAGCGTGTGACGACCGACGACCGCCCGGAGCGTGGTTTGCGCGATCTGGCTGATCGCCTGTGTCACGTTCTCGATCGCCACGATCGAGCGGACCGCGTCCTCAACGCGGTAGTAGGCGACGGCGGAGACGCCGACGCTGACGTTGTCCCGCGTGATGATCCCCTGAGACTCGATCGGGAGCGTCACGATCCGCAGCGAGACCCGTCGAACTCGATCGACCAATGGGATGACGAACATCACGCCGGGGCCGCGGCCGCCGTCTTTGACGTGACCGAGCCGGAACTGCACGGCCCGCTCGTACTGCTTGATTACGTAGAAGAAGCCGAGCATCTCCGTCCTTTCTCGCGTAAATGATCCGTGGATCGTTCCCGGACTTTCATCTGCGCGTCAGCTGGCGTCGGTAGATCGCGCAACGCATGTGGACCGGCGCGCCGTGAATCCGGATCGTCGCTTCGCCCCTGAGGATGTCGCCACCGCAGGCGAGACACGACTGTCGCTCCTCGTGACTTCCGCTGGCTTCGAGGAGTCGCTCGCTCCCGCTCGGACCTTCGAACTCTTCGCTGCGCATACGCATGTCGCTCCTTGGGGTGGGAGATCGACTGTCGCACCGACGAGCGCTGCTCGAATCACGCGATGCGTAGCGTGCGCGCCGCGTGGGGGCGACTACTTCGTCGCCAGCACGTCGGCCGGGAGTATCTGCGGCGCCTCGGCGAGCAGCTCGTCGGCGTTCGCCATCAGTGCGGCTGCGATCTCTCCGTTGATGTGCGCCTGCCTGCCGGCTTCGGTGGCGAATGTGTCGAAGATCCAGAACGTCGTCGGCGAGGTACGCACCGCGTACCAGTCGATCGTTTCCGTTTCGGCCTGGGCGAGGGGCAGCGCGCTCGCCAGCAGGGCGGCGACGTCCTCGGACCTCTCCGGCTTGGCCTCGAGCCGGGCGACGAAGGCGTACGGAGTATCCATGGGTTCAGTCTCTCCTAGGTCGGATTGGAACGGGTTAGCGGCTGGACCTGAGCACAGCGATCACGTCGGCGGGCTCGGCTCGCTCGCGCCAGTCGCCGCGTACGTGCGCGTAGCGGACGATGCCATCTCGACTCACGACGAAGGTCGCCGCCGCCGGCAGCGTCCATCCGCCCTCGGCGTTGTAGTCGGCTAGATCGTTGCCGGCGGTCTCGAACAGCTTCCGAGCGTCGGCATTCACCTCATACCTCAGTCCGTAGCGCTCGATTACCGCCCCGCGGACGTCCGAAAGAACCGGGAAGCGCAGTTCGTTCTTCGTGGCCATCGCGACGGAGTGATCTGGCGTCTGGGG
>DASXIH010000464.1:0-8585 GCA_036498125.1 Thermoanaerobaculia bacterium | reverse complement strand
ATGGCTGTGAAGCACCGGGAGACGGCCAGCGCACGAAAAGGGATGCGAGGGCAAAGATCGCGATGATGGCGAGGGGGACGATGATGAACGTGCCGTAGGAACGCTTCCGTCGCGGCAGACGGCCGTCGAAGACGTCGCCCGCGTAGACCCCGCACGCCGGACAGACGGCCGCTCCCTCCGGAAGTTCCGCGCGGCAATTCGAGCAATAGCGCCCCTCGCTCACACCGACATCGTACCCGTGACGTGCGTACACTTGATCACAGTGCATCTCGAAGTCGTGATCGACGGCCGGCCGCTGGTCGGCAACCGCACCGGGATCGGGGTGCACACCGCCGAGATCGCACGCCGCCTGGACATCGAACCGCCGCCGCTGATCGCCTCGCATGCGCCGATCGACGATCGCAGCGGGATCGAGGACTGCCGCTTCCAAGTCGACCCGATGCCCCTCGGCGTCCTCTGGCAGCAGACGAAGCTCGCGCGCATCGGCGCGGATGTCCTCTGGTGCCCGCACGGAACGCTGCCGCTCGCGTCGCGCGTACCGGCGGTAATCAGCATGCACGACCTCACGACGATCACCATGCCGCTGCGGCACGAGGCAAAGACGCTCCTCTCGTTCAACCTCTTCGTCGGCCGCAGTATCGATCGCGCGAAGAAGATCGCCTGCGTCTCGCGCGCCGTGGCCGACGACCTCCTGCGCGGATTTGCCGTCGCACCGTCGAAGATCGAGGTCGTCCCGAACGGAGTCGACGAATTCTTCTCGCCGGGAAGCGGCCCGCGCGACTACCTCCTGTACGCCGGAACGCTCGAGCCGCGGAAAGGGATCGGCGACCTGATCGCCGCCTGGCGCATGCTTCGGAGCCCGCGTCCGCGGCTCGTGCTCTGCGGCGATCGTGGATGGCGGACGCAGGTCCCGAACGACGTCGAGGTGACCGGCTACGTCTCGCGCGAGCGCCTTCGCGAGCTGTATCGCGGCGCGCTGGCGTTCGTCTACCCGTCGCACCACGAGGGATTCGGCATTCCGCCGCTCGAAGCCATGGCCTGCGGGACGCCGGTCATCGCGACGCCGACCGGCGCGATTCCCGACTACGCAGCCGGCGCCGCGCTTCTCGTGCCGATCGGCGATCCCGAAGCGTTGCGGGATGCGATGGCGAAGCTGATCGCCGATCGTTCACTCCGCGAAGAGCTGGCTGCACGCGGGGTCGAGCGCGCGTCACACTATCGGTGGGACAGGAGCGCGCGCCTCATGACCGATCTTCTCGTCGAGGCGTCGCGTTGTTGAGTTTATCCTCCGGCGCAGAGCGCCGGAGGATCTGGCGCCCATATGCACGAACGAACAGCCCGAGTGGTCACCAGATCCTCCGCTTCGCGGAGGATAAAGTGAATCGATGAGAGTCGTCATCGACGGCCGGAAGATCGCGGACTACGGGATCGGGACGTACATTCGCGGGCTGCTGCGCGGCTTGCAGGAGCTCGGCGGGCACGACGAGTACATTGTGCTGGCGCCCGAGAGCGCGAGAGAACTGATCCCGTTCGAGCACGTTGTCTCCGAGGCGCCGAAGTACTCGCTGCGAGAGATCGTGGCGATCGGCGCCGCGGTGCGGCGGCTGCGCGCGGACGTCTTCCACGCGCCGCACTACGTCATCCCCGTGACGTCGACGCCCACGGTGGTCACGATTCACGACCTCATCCATCTCCACCTCAGCAATCCCGTGAAGCGCGCGTACGCCTGGACGATGCTCCGCCGCGCGGCGAAGCAGACGGTCGTCACGGTCACCGGCGCCATGAAGCAGGAGATCGAGTCGACCCTCGGCGCGCGCGAGGTGATCGTCACGCCCAACGGCGTCGATCCGCGATTCACACCGGACGGCCGGCGCTCGCCGGGGGAGTACTTCCTGTTCGTCGGCAACGACAAGCCGCACAAAAACGTCGCGACGCTCGTCGCGGCGTACGAACGCGCGAAGCCGAGCGCCGGACTGGTGCTCGCAGGAGCGGAGTTCTCGCGCTTTCGCTCGCGCGTCACGCTGCCGGGGTTCGTCGACGACGACGAACTGGCGGCGCTCTACCGCGGCGCGCTCGCGCTGGTGATCCCGTCGATCGAAGAGGGCTTCGGCCTTCCGGCCGTCGAAGCGATGGCGTGCGGCACCGCGGTGATCACGTCGAACGCGCCCGCGCTGGTCGAGATCACCGGCGATGCTGCGCTGCACGTCGACGCGCGCGATGCCGGCGCGATCGCGGACGCCATGATCCGCATCGCGAACGACGGAACGCTTCGCGCCGATCTCGCATCACGCGGCATCGCGCGCGCGCGGCAGTTCACGTGGCGAACGTGCGCGGAACGAACACGCGAAGCGTACGAAAGAGCGGTGAGTCGGGAGTCGTGAGCCCGGAGTCGGAAGACTTCTGAGCCACTCACGACTCCCGACTCACGACTCCCTGACACGTGGAACTTCGTGGAACACCGCGTTCCGATTTTCATTTCGATAACAAATAGCTTGACAATATGATTTATCGATCGCATATTAACGAAAGCAAAAATGATGATCGCCAAGAGCTCGATAAACATCGCAGCAAATGTCGCAGGTCGTCAGCACTCCCGTCTCCCCTTTTCCCCAACTTCGAACGCAAGTTTGCTGGAGCATTCCAGCGCGTTATGCCAAGTAAGCGCGACCGTGAGGTCCCGTACGGCATGAAAGGTGGTGAGCAAGATGGCCGCAAAGAAGAAGGCTGCCGCTAAAAAGAGCAGCAAGAAGTCGTCGAAGAAAAAGTAGCTGAGTTCATCACCAACGAAACATTGGGGAGTCGTAAAGAGGGGCGCTCACCGCGCCCCTCTTTTCTTTTCACTCCACCACGAACGTCATCTTCATGTTGCCGTGGCCCATCCCGCAGTAGTGGTCGCAGATCGCGGGAAAGCTGCCCGCGGCCTTCGGCGTGATGGTGACCTCGTCGGGTTCGCCGCGGTCGGCGTCGAGATCGATCCCGAGCGGCTTCACGAGCAAGCCATGCGCGTGGTCGGTCGCATTCAGCCGGATCGTCACCGCCTCGCCGCGCCGTAGCGTCACGACGTTCGGCGCGAACTCGAATCGCTTCGCCGTGATCTCGACCACGCGCGGCTTCGCCGGCTCCTGCGCCGAGGCGAGGGACGCGACGAGCAGAAGAAAACAGAGACATCTCTTCACGACAGTTCTCCTTGTTTGAGCATCTGGGCAACGCCGTTCGCGCCGGAGACCTCGCGCTTCGTCAGCTCGACGTCGTCGATCGCGAGACGCGCCCCCGAGTCGGTGATGCGGCGAATGCCGAGGTTGCGGAACGGCTGGGAGGCATCGAAGGGGAGCGGCTTCTTCTCCGCCGTCGTCGCCGGATCGGGGAAAGCGAAGATGAGCGACCGTGCGGCATGGTGCTGTGCGTTGCCGAGCGTCGTGTGCTGCTCGCGGTGGATGTGACCGTAGAGCACCGTCACGGCGTCGTACGGCGCGAGAACGTTCATCACGGCGTCACCGTCGGACGTGAACCACTCCCACTCCGGCTTCAGGTCGAACAGCGGCCGGTGCGTGAAGACGACGATCGGCGTCTCTTTCGAGTAGCGCGCGAGGTCGCTCTTCAGCCACGCGAGTTGCGCCTTTCCGACCGCCGGCCTCCCGGCGGAGACGTTGTCGAGCGCGATGAAGTGCACCCCCTTGTGATCGAACGAGCGGTGCATCTCGCCGAGGTGCTCGCGGAAGAGCGTGCCGCCATCGAGCGCCGCATCGTGCTCGCCGGGAACGTAGAAGCGCTTCTGCACGCGCAGCCGTCCGGCGATCTCCTTGAACTTCGCGAAACGCTTCGCGTGCTCGCCCGAATCCTCGGAATCATGCGTGAGATCGCCCGTGAAGAGGATCAGATCGGGCTGCGGAGTCAACGCGTTGATCGTCTCCACCGCGCGCTCGAATGCAGCGGTGCCGAGGGGATCGGGCGGGCCGTTGAATCCGACGTGCGTGTCGCTGAGCTGAACGATCGAGAAGGGCGACGGCGCCTCGCCCGTTCGCCTGCCGAGGAGGTTGCTGATCGTTTTCGCATGGGCGGTGGATGCTCCAAATGAGGGGAAAAACTGCAGCAGCGCGCCGGTACCGATCGACGCGGCGGAGAGCCGGAGGAACGAGCGGCGGTCGAAAGATCGTGAGGACATGACCTCTCCTTTCGACCGATGGAACTCGCCGGCAGCTTTCTTCATCCCGGCGGGCTTTTTTTTGAGGTTCGGCCGTTACAGGGTAGAAGTACTTCGGGAATGGCGAACGGGCCGACGTTCGAGGAGCTGGCGACGCCGCTCTTCGGACAGCTCTACGACTACGCGCATTGGCTGACGCGCGACGGAAGCGAGGCAGAGGATCTCGTGCAGGAGACGTATCTCAAGGCGTTCCGCGGGTTCGGCTCGTTCTCGACGGGGACGAATTTCCGCGCGTGGATCTATCGGATCCTGCGGAACACGTTCCTCACGTCGCGGACCGGCCTGCGCGCTACGCCGCAGATCTCGATCGACGAAGACCCGGACGAGTATGAAAGCCTCGGCGACGTCCGTACGCCGGAGTCGCTCTTCCTCGGCCGCGTCACAGCCGACGCATTGCGCCACGCGATCGAAGGTCTGCCGCTGCCGTTCCGAGAAGTGCTCCTGCTGAGCGACGTGGAGAACATGAGCTACAAGGAAATCGCCGAAACGCTGTCGATTCCGGTGGGGACCGTGACGTCGCGCCTCATGCGGGCCCGCCGTCGGGTGCGCGAGGCGCTGCGGGGGATCCGATGAGCGAGCACCTCTCCCCTCTCGACATCGAACGCCTCGGCGATGGCGAGCTCGATTTCGATCCGCACCTCGCGGAGTGCTTGCGCTGTTCGAACGAAGTGCTCGCGATCGTGCAGATGAAGCGCGCGATCGCGGCGCTGCCGCGGCACGTTGGGCGGGCTTCAGGCCGCCGGGGCGGGCTGAAGCCCGCCCTACGTTTCCTCGCGGTCGCGGCGTCGATCGCGGTCGTTGCCTTGCTCTCAACCATGTACCTCCGCAGCCGCGACGCGTCGCGCGAGCTGATCGACATGCATACAACCATCGTCGCCAGTGCGCAACCGGTGGATGTGGTCTCGACCGATCGTCACACCGTCAAGCCGTGGTTCGAGGGGCGCGTGCCGTTCGCGGTCGACGTTCCCGACCTCTCGAAGACGCCGTTCCGCGTCGCCGGCGGCCGCGTCGTCTTCTGGCACGGGCAGCCCGGCGCCTATCTGCTCGTCACGAAAGGCGCCCACCGGATCTCGGTCTTCGTCTTCAGCGACATGCCACGAATGGCCGCCACGCCTCAGATGACGATCGTTACGTGGCGGCGCAACGGACTCGCGTACACGGCAATCGGTGACATTTCAAAAGCCGAGCTGGAAGCGCTGCGGGAAACCTTTTCCTAGCTCTTTCGTTTCTCCCGACATGCGAAGGGCACTTTTCGCGGTCGTCATCCTTCTCGTACACGCGTCGGCGTACGCCGATCGCGTCGTCACGCATCACTTCGAATCGGCCTTGCGCGCGCCGGCTGTCCGGCGGGTGATCGTCGAGATTCCGGCCGGCGAGGTGCGGATCGTCAACAGCACCGGCAACGTGGTGCGTGTCAGCGGCCAGTCGAAGCGCGACTACGACCGGTGGGACAGCCGCAACGAGCAGCAGCGGATCGTCGACGACGTCTCGGCCGGCGTCTACGTGAATG
Source organism: Thermoanaerobaculia bacterium (assembly GCA_036498125.1). GTDB lineage: Bacteria > Acidobacteriota > Thermoanaerobaculia > Gp7-AA8 > Gp7-AA8 > DASXHZ01. Next base: position 2,874 of record DASXIH010000464.1, on the reverse strand, counting down.
GCGACGAGGCCACCATCCGCCGCAACTTCGGACCGAACGCGCGCGGTTGGCGCATCGAGAAGTTCACCGCGATCGAGGCGACGGTCGAGGTGCCGCGCGGCGTCAATGTGGAGCTCGAGACGAAGTACGGCGAGATTCACTTCGACGGCTCATTCGGCGATCTCGACGTCGATCTTCACGCCGGCGAGATCCACGCGACCGTTCCGCGCGCCGACGTCAAGGATCTCGACGCCTCGGTGACGGTCGGCGAAGTCCATGCGCATCTCGGCGACTCGTCAGTCAACAATGAGGGCGTCTTTCCGGGCCGCGTTCGTTGGGAAAATCCGAGCGGCGGCCGCGGGCGCATCTACCTCCACACGACGGCCGGCGAGATTCACGTCCAGCTCACCCGCTAGAAGACCGACGGATCAGCCGGATCGCCTCGTCGCGCGTCGTCACGTCGCCGCGGATCTCCGCTTCGAGCAACGCGCGTTTGCGGCGGCCCAGCTCCGGACCGGGCTCGATGCCCGCTATCTGGGCGATTTCGTCGCCGGTGAGGAGTGGCTTCGCGTCGAAGTCGGGCCAGTCGAGCGCGTCGTCATGCCCGTGGGCGCGAAGAAGCGGCGGGAGCTCGCGGGCGATGCGCTCTCCCGCATCGTAGAGAGCGATCCGATCGTGATGGTCCACGAGACGCTGAAGCGTGAGAACCTCGCGAATCAGCGCCTCGCTCCAGCGCCAGCGCTCGCCGTACGCGCGCGGATCAGCCACCAGGATTGCCAGGCTTGCGGATAGCGGCACCGCATCCTCGCGAACTTCGGGCGTCCGCAGTCCGAGGGCATCGGCGAGCCCGCTTTCCGCGAGCAATGCAGTCGCTTTACGAAGGGCGTTCGGTGAAAAGATCAACGACAGCTCGTACGTCACCCGCTCCGTCGCCACCTCGGTGATGCGTGCAGCGCGCGTGCGGATGGCGTCGAGCGTGGCGCGGTCGACGTCGAAGTCGTGCACGACCGCCATCCGCACGGCCTTCAGCATCCGGAGCGGATCGTCGTCGAAGTTCTGCGGATCGATCATCCGGATGATGCGCGCCTCGAGATCGCGGCGGCCGCCGTGCAGATCGAGCAGCTCACCCGTGGCGAGATCGACCGCCATCGCATTGACCGTGAAATCGCGGCGCGCCAGGTCCGCGCCGATGTCGCCGTCGAGAATCGCCGCGAAGTCGTAGACGTGCGGCCCGTCCACGACACGCCACGCCTCGAGGTGCTCGCCCTTGCCGAGGCGGATCGTCTTGCGGCCGAGCAGCCGCGCGCAGACGAGCGGATCGCGGCAGGCGACGTCGACGTCCGCAGGCGTCTTGCCGATCAGCAGATCGCGGACGGCACCGCCGACGACATACGAATCCTCGGGCAGCTTCGGGAGCGCGGGGAACAGCTCGATCAGCCGGTCACGCAACGACATTCCGCAGCGTGCCGATCCCCTCGATCTCGACTTCGACCGTGTCACCCGCGCTGAGCGGGCCGACGCCGGCGGGAGTGCCGGTGAGGATCACGTCGCCCGGAAGAAGCGTCATGATCGAGGTGATGAACTCGAACAGCACGTCGCAGGGGAAGACCATCTGCGACGTGTTGCCGTCCTGCTTCACCTCGCCGTTCACGCGGGTCCGGAGCTTCAGCTCGGAGACGTCGAGGTTGTCCTCGATGCAGGGGCCGAGCGCGCAGAACGTATCGAAACTCTTGGCGCGCGTGAACTGGACGTCCTTCTTCTGCAGGTCGCGGGCGGTCACGTCGTTCGCGCAGGTGAAGCCGCGGACGAAGTCGCGCCAAGCGTCGCGCTTCACGTTCTTCGCAATCGTACCGACCACGATCGCGAGCTCGCCTTCGTAGTCGACGCGCTGCGACTGCTGCGGGCGCTGGATCGTCCCGCCGGCCGCGAGGAGCGCGCTCGGCGGCTTGAGGAAGAGGATCGGCTCCGCCGGCGCCTCGTTGCCGAGCTCCTTCGCGTGCTCGGCATAGTTGCGTCCGACGCAGACGATTTTGGTCGGGACGCACGGGACGAGGACCGCGCCGCCGGCCGGGAGCTGCGAAGCCTCCCGCACGTGGCCGCCTTCGACGAATCGGTACGTTTTCATGACGCGCCGAATGTATCATTCGCCGCCTATGGCGCAGACGACGTTGTTCACGCGCGCGCAGATCGATCAGCGCGTCGCCGAGATGGGAAAACAGATCAGCGAGGACTTTCGCGGCCTGGAGGTCATCGCGCTCTGCGTGCTCAAAGGCGCGGTCTTCTTCTGCACCGACCTGCTCCGGCAGCTGGACCTCGACGTGCGGCTCGACTTCATCCAGGTGTCGAGTTACGGCAACGAGAAGTACTCCTCCGGCGTCGTCACCGTGCTCAAAGAACCGCAGCTCGACATGCACAACAAGAACGTGTTGATCGTCGAGGACATCATCGACAGCGGCCTCACGATCAACGAGATCCACCGCTACATCGAGGGGCGTGGCGCCGCGCGCGTCGCTACCGCCGCGTTCCTCGACAAGCCCGCCGCCCGGCGCTCCGACTTCAAAGCCGAGTACGTCGGTTTCTCCATCGAGCCGATGTTCGTCGTCGGCTACGGCCTCGACTTCGCCGAGCGGTACCGGAACGTCGCCGAAGTGCAGGTCCTGTCGGAGTAGCCGCGACTACGGTTTCAGCCAGCCGCTCACGAGCAGTCCGATCATCACGAGGCCGAGGGCGTAGCGGTAGTAGATGAAGACATACGTCGTGTGCGTGCGGAGATAGCGGAGCAGGAACCAGATCGAGGCGTAGCCGGTGACGAACGAGACGACGATCGAAATGATGATCGGCGTCCAGCCGAGTGACGCGAGGTGGTGGCGCTCCTTGACCAATTCCAGGAGCCCT